>NZ_QUIO01000070.1:0-9692 GCF_003480145.1 Ruminococcus sp. AM42-11
TTTACTGATGTGCGATAAAGAAGTAATAGAAGTGTAAAAAATTTTGCCGTTCCTATCCGGCACTTGCGCATTGTGTCGGATAGGTCGGGCGGTTATTCGGGCAAGTCCACCTTGCCAACAAAAGAATAATAAATCTCAATGTCCTGTCTGCGGGTCTTGTTCTCGTCATAGCTGCACTCATGCACAACGATTTTCTCTACAAACTCCCGCAGCAGAGTAGGGGTAAGTTCTTCAAAGCTGGTATGCCGCCGGACAACATTCATAAACTTTTCTGCGTTCACGGTGGCTTCCTGTGCTTTGGAAAGCTCCGCTTGGATAGCGGCGGCTTTTTCTTTCAGTTCCCGTTGCTCTGCTTCATAGTCTGCCGACAGCTCTGTGAAACGCTCGTCTGATATGCGCCCGGTCACGCTGTCCTCATACAGCCGCTTGAAGATAGCGGATAACTCGGCTATGCGTTTCTCGGCGGCTTCCAGTTCCTTTTTCTTGGCGGCGTTCCTTCGCTTGCCCCCGTCCTCGTTCTGCTCAATCAAGAGCTTCATAAACCGGGCTTCATGCTTTGCCGCATAGCTTGTCACTTTCCGCAGATTGGAGAGTACGCCAGCGGTCAAGAGGTCGGTGCGGATAAAGTGCGCCGTACAGTCATGGGTGCGTTTCTTGTAGTTGCCGCAGATATAACAGTCCTGCTTGCGCTTGTCCGTCTGGTATCGCTGCTGATACATGACACTGCCGCAGTCCGCACAGAACAGTATGCCGGAGAACAAGCCCACTTCATCATAGCGGTTGGGGCGTTTGCGCTGCTTGCGAAGTTCCTGCACCCGTTCCCATGTCTGGGTGTCTATGATAGGCTCGTGGTGGTTCTCGAAAATCACTTGCTTTTCCGGGGGATTTTCTACACTGTGCTTGACTTTGTAAGAGAGCTTTTCTGTCTTGAAGTTTACCAGACAGCCTGTGTATTCCCGGTTTTCAAGGATATGCACAACGGTATTGGTCGCCCACTTGCACTCATAGCCGGGGTGGTAGCGGCGGGTGCTGCCCGTCCTACGGTATTCCAGCGTCCCCGGCGTGGGGATTTGCTGCTCTGTGAGCATACGGGCTATCTTAGTCGGACCGTTCCCGGCAAGGCAGAGGTTGTATATCTGCTTGACTACGGGTGCAGCTTCCTCGTCAATAATGAAATTTTCGTCCTCGTCCATGAGGTAGCCATACACAGGCTTGCTTGTGATGGGCTTGCCATTCATGCCTTTTGAGCGTTTTACTGCTTTGATTTTCTTGCTCGTATCTCTCACCAGCCATTCGTTAAAGATATTCCGCAGCGGGGCAAAGTCATTGTCGCCCTGTGCGCTGTCCACTCCGTCATTGATAGCGATGAAGCGGACGCCTTTCTGTGGGAAAATCATTTCCGTGTACATTCCCACTTGCAGGTAGTTTCGCCCTAACCTCGACATATCCTTTACGATAACTGTCCCGACTTTTCCGGCTTCAATGTCCGCAAGCATGGCTTGAAAACCGGGTCTTTGAAAGTTCGCACCAGAATAACCGTCGTCCGTGTACCAGCGCAGATTGGAAAAGCCGTTCTGCTTTGCATAGGTTTCAAGGATACGCTTCTGATTGGAAATGGAATTGCTCTCGCCTTGCAGCTCGTCCTCATGGGAAAGTCTTGGGTAAAGGGCGGTAATTGGTTGTTGGTTGGTCTGTCTTAACATAAAATCCTCCGTTTCCGACAGCCAGCCCCACTATTCCGTACCTTGATTGTACCACATGGGGCGGCTGTCTGTATAGCGGCAAAAGCGTCAAATCTGCTTCTTTATGGTCGGTCAAATCGCCGTTTTTTGTGTAGCAGCTTCCGCTTCCAGCACTTTCATCATCTTGTCGGCGGCGGTGTCAGTTGCGCCCTGCTTGAAGAAGCCGGAAACGGTAAGGACGGAGTTGCCCATGCGGATTTCCGTCACACAGTCCGGGCGGCGGTCTGTTTTGGTGGTGCTTGTCTGTTTCGTTTCTGTCATAGGCTCTCCTTTCGCTGCTTCATCAGTTGCTTTAAGCGTTCCAGCTTTTCCTGTGCGGTTTCCTTTCGGAAGTTGCTGCCCGTGAAGCGGACGGGGGCGCACATGGAAGTCAGCCTGTCATAGATACGGGCGTGGGGCGTGTCCTGCGGGTGCTGCAATTCCTCCAGCGTGAGGTTGGTCGTGGCGATCAGCGGCTTGCCGCTTCGGTAACGGCTGTCAATCACGCTGTAAACCTGTTCCAGCCCGTATTCTGTCCCTCGCTCCATACCAAAATCATCAAGTATCAGCAGGGGGTAGCTGCAAAGGCGGGAAATATATTCGTTCCTGCCCTCAAAGCTGGCGGCAAGGTCACCCAGTATCGTTGCAAAGTTTGTCATGCACACCGGGACTTCCTGCTCCATAAGGGCGTTGGCGATACAGGCGGCAAGGTAGCTTTTTCCCGTCCCCACGCCTCCCCAAAACAGGTAGCCGATATTTTCAGCCTGCATGGTTTCCCAGCTCTCCACATAAAAGCGGGCGGTTTCGGTCTGTGGGTTTCTGCCGTTGTCATGCTCAAATGTCCAGTTCCGCATAGCAGGGTCAGTAAAGCCCCGGCGTTTCAAGTCCTCCACTTTTTCAAGGTGCTTCTGTCGGCTTTCGGCGGCTTGCTGCTTTTCACGGGCTGCCCGCTGGCAGTCGCAGTCTGTTGGGTGGCGGTCACGCCCGAAACAAGTCTTTCCCTCTGCAAAATAGGCTTCTTTGGGCGTATGGCACTTACCGCAGTATAAAAGCCCGTCCTCGCCTGTGTAATCCTCCGCTTCGGTGGTAGTGGTTGTAATGTCCGTAATCATAGCTTCAATCTCGTTTTTCATAAGCTCTCGCCCTCCTTGCATGAATAATCGGGTATGCCCTGTTTCGGGGCAGCCTTGCCTTTGGCAGCGTCCTCCTGCGCCCACTTGTAAATGGTGGCTGCATGGCTGTGGTACTGCTTCCCGGTGGAAGCGATATGGCAGGAAAGCCGGTCAAGGTAATACTCCCACTTGTCGGGCAGCTCTGTTTTCAGCCCGGAAAGCTCTGTATCGGTCAGTATCACATTGTTGTATCTGCCATAAGCAGCGGGGGCGGGGTGTCCCGTTTCTCCCTCTCTCTCTTTTTCTATCTCTATCTCTTTCTCTAACTCTATCTCTATCTCTGGTGGACGAATGTCGGACAAATGTCCGCCTTTTGTCCGGGGCGGTAAAAGTGCCTTGTTTTCCAGCCTTGCAGCCCGTTTCCTCTCGGCTTCGGTAGAGGACTGTCCTATCATCAGCTCAATATCGGTCATATAAAAAGCCCCGCTGTCAAGCTGCTCCACAAGCCCCAACTGCCGGAAAATCTCTAAAGCCCTCTCAACCGTCCCTATCTGGTGGCGGGTCAGCGTCGCTATCATCTGCGCTGTGTAGGGGATATGCTCGTCAAGCTGCAATTTCCCGCCGTTTTTCAGCGATTTTAAGTACAGCTTCAAGAGGATATTGGAGTATAAAATCCCGTCTTTCATATCTTCCAGCAGCACAATGGAGTCGCTGTCAAAAAAGTTCTCTTTCAGCTTGAGGTAGTAATACTTGCGGTTATCTGCCATTGTCCCTGTCCTCCTTTTTCCGGCGTTTGGAGTAGTAGTGGGGGCAGAGTATGATAACCGCCCGGAAGCTCTGCTTGCAGCTATGGGTACAGCCCCGGCAGAGGTCGTTGTATGTGATACGGTCGCAGGTGGTATTCCCGACTTTTACTTGCCGCAGGAAAAAAGACCATTCCAGCCGCCGTTTCTTGCTCATTCTTGGCATGGGTGCGCTCCTTTCTGCCGTTTCCGCTGGTGTGGCGGTATCGGCGGTAATTCTGTATCATCTCGGTATCATTTTCGGGGTTTTTCTGCCCTGTAAGCCCGTTAAAAAATCCTTTGGTATTGCGGATAGGGTGCGGGGCAGCCCCCTTGTTCTGTATGGGTTCGGGTACATTTTGGGGCGGTTTTTATCGCTCCTGTTCCTGCCTTTTCACAGGCTTGCGTTCCCGGCGTAAAATCTGGTCGATATTGCCCTTGACAGTCTGTAAGCGGCGGTATTCCTCCCGTTTTGCCCGGTAATCGTTGTAGCCGCTGTTTTTCTCTTTGATAAGGCTTTCAATCTCTGCTTGCAGGGCTTTATAGCTCGGCAGCTTGGAAATGCCGTTCTCCCTGAAATAGCGGGCGGCTGCGTCTGCTATGATAAAGTCGCTTTCATGCTTCTGTCGGTAGGCTGCTTTTGCCTTGGCGTTTTTCTGCTGTTTCAGCCCGTCCCGGACAGGGCGGGTCTTGGAATAGGCAAGCACCTGCCGTTGCAGCTCCTTTTTCCCGTTCAGTGTCTTTTCCACCTGCTTCAGCTCTGTAAGGCTTTCCCGCATGGCGGCATAGGCGGCAGAACAGGCTTCGTCCAGTTCCTCCGGGGAAGAAAAGCCGTACTGCTGGTAGGCGGTAACGGTAGCTGCCATTTGCTTTAGATTGTGCTTTGACGCCCAGCGGTCATAGCCCACGCCCTTGCCCTCGGCTCGCTTGGCTTCCCGGTCAACCATGCGCTGCAAGGTGTTGTCTGCCGGGGTGGTTTTTGTGGTTTTTTCCCCTTGTAACGGCTTTTTAACTGCGGCAGGATATTCGGGTATGGCTTTGGTCTGTTCGGCGGCTCTGTGGGCGTTCTGCGTGAGCAGGGCAAGGACAGCAGCCTTGTCAAAATCGTCCCCCAGCTTCCGGGCTGTGATAGGCTTTGTCCTGTCCGGTGTGAGGTAGGAAAGCCGCCCCCGGCTCTCCTTGACGGTCACACCCTCCCGCAGCAAAAGGGAAGAAAACTCGTCAAAGCTGCCAGCTTGGGAAAGTGCCTGCCGTATCGTCCGGCGCAGCTTCGCCTTGTCCGTTTCAAACTTGGTGGGCTTGGTCGGCTGTCCTGCGGCTTCTCTGGCAGCGTTCTCTTTATCAAGGGCAAGCTGCCCTTTCTTTGCCGCCCAGTATTCCCGTTCCGTTATCCGTTCCTTGCTGCCGTTCAAAAGATCGATTTGGTAAAGCCCCTCCCGGTGGCACATCTCCATGACTTCACTCTTGAAATATTCCATAGCGGCATTGGTGCAGCGGTGCTTGCAGCCCTCCCGTGTGTCGGCTGGTCTGTCCATGTAGGGCAGAAGCGGGACTTCATAAATCCGCAGGGAGTTGAGGACGATATGCACATGGATATTCCCGCTGTGGTTATGCCCGTCCGGGTGGGTGCAGATTAGGGCTTGGTGTCCGGGGAAATGTGCCTTGCAGAACTGTTCCCCCAGTTCCTGCGCCCGGTCTGAGGTCAAGCCGTTGTCTGTCCCGTCCCGTGGGTCAAAGCTGATGATATAGTGGTGGCTTTTCACATCTTCCCGTTTTTGGTTTTTCTCATAGCGGAGATTAGCCCGCATACAGGCAACAGCGAAATCCTCGCCCCCGCAGTTAAGGGAAGAAATGCGGTAATCCTCCCTCGGTATCAGCCGCCCGTTTTCATCAAGGGTGGGCTTCATGGTAAACTCGTCATGCTCAAATGTGAGGTAGGCTTCCGCTGCGCCATAGTCCGCATTTTTAGAGCTGATATGTTTGAATGTTGCCAACAGCGTCACCCACTTTCTGCAAGACTTCAAACTTTAGGGCAGCAAGGTCGGAAACCGCCGCCCGTACCTCCCCGGCAAGCTGCGGGTAGGGGCTGTGCCACTCGTTCAGCGTCCGGGCTATCTGGTTTAAGTTGCCGCCGATCCTGCCGTATTCGGCGGTCAGCTTCCCGACAGCGGCAAGCAACTCGTCATTGACGGGGGAAACGGTTATGATGGGGCGTATGGCTGCCCCGGTTATGGCTTGCCGGATAAACTCGGCTTGGCTCATGTGGTAAGCAGAAAGCCTTTCCGCAAACTCGGCGTATTCTTCCTCGGTCATGCGTGTCTTGACTACCCGGCTGCGGTGCGGCGTGTTATATCGTTTTCGCATGGTAAAACCTCCTTTCGGCTGTGCGTGGTGTCCTCTCACTAATAGGAGAAAAACAGGGTGTAAAGCGGAACTGTTTTTGAAAAATCCGAAAAATTATTTTGAGGGATTTTTCAGCGGCGCAAGCCGCATAAGCAGGGTTTGGGGAAGGCACTCCCCAACAAGATTCCCGCAGGGGCAAAATGAGCGAAAAGCGAATTTTGGTACTGCGGTAGAATCTTGCTCTAAGAAACTGCCGGACTGCCGTTCACTTCCTACTGCCACTTTTTCAGAAAATCTATAACCAGCTTTTTCATAAAAGGCTGCGGGCTGGCGTTCTTCCTCTTACTCCCTACAACACCGCAAAAAGCAAAAATGACGGACTTTCCGGCAAGAACTTTTCCGGCGGCTCGGTCTTTCCCGACAATAAGGCGTTTCGGAAGCTGCGTTTTGCCCGCTGTCTAAAAAAATGGCAGCCTTTTTAGCTTCAATGTCTAATACGGAACTTTGGGAAATTTGCCAAAAATGGGCGCAAAAAAAGCAGCAAATCTTTTTCGGATTTACTGCTTCATGTGCTGCTGCGGGGCGGCGGGATATTCAGTTTTTATGTTATCGGTCAAGCCGGAACTTGAACAGGCTTTCAATCAGCTTTGTTCTGATGTAGTCCTCCATATCAGAATTATAATAGCCGTTCATTTTGGAGAAATAGCGGATATACCCGGCATATCGGTCAAGGACAGCTTGTATCGCTATGGGGTCGCCCTCATGTGCTTTTATTATCGTGTCATAGGGGAGAAGTAGGCTACTCATGGGACAGCACTTCCATTTCTTCATGCAGCATTTGCAAGGCACTGTGTATGTGATGCCACGCCGTACTCCGGCAGCGTCCGTACAGTTCCCCGATTTCCTGCTGTGTGTAACGCCCGAAAAAATAAAGGTAACTGATTTCCCTCTTTTTCTCTGGCAGAGAGGACAGGGCTTCGGCAAGATTTCCATTTGTGAGGATAACCCTCTGACCGCATATCGTAACAGGGTATTGCTTGTAAGGGTCTATGAAATATGTGTCTGACGTACAAAATGGATAAAACTTTTCTTCTGTGAGATATTCAAAGGATATTTCCCTTTGCCGCCGTTTATCCCTGTCACGCCATGCGTTGATTGCTGCATAGTGTATGACAACTCTGCAAAAGGCATTAAAGGTGTACTCGATATGCTCCTTATATGCTTCTGTGCAAGGCATAAATAGTTCCCCCTTTCTCCCACATAATACGGCGTATGGTTTATAAGACACTTGTTATTTCAAGGTTTCTACTGTGAATGAAGCAGAATTGCCCGAATTATTATCCCGTAAAAGTTTTTGTGCTTCCGCTTCGGAAATTTCCTTAATCTCCATAACTCCATTTTCACTATTTTCAGCAATGGAAAGATATATACTGCCACTGTTATTAAAATAGATGATGGGTTTTTTAGTATCAATGAATATACCAATTATCTGGTCGTTGTAGTACCAATACCCATCTTTTGGGTGATAAACTATGCCATAGGATTCATAATCTTGGAGCGTATTCATGTTTTCTGTCTTATCTCCAGATTCCATGCTGTAAGATTCATGATTTCTAATCATATCTCCATTTTCTGTAGAAGTGCCAGCGGGCATTGATTTAAGTCCTGAATTTTCATACTTTTCTGTATGCCTGTCATAAACTTCTTTTGTGCATTCCCGAATACCAATAAGTTTATCGTTTGTATCCCGTTCCGCTTCAATATCCACTGTTCCCGTAAAGAAATTGGTAAAACTTGCGCCGCCCACTGGGTCATTAAAAAATCGGACAACATTTCCCTTGTAAGTGTAGCACTTGCTATTCTTATCATAAATCAATCCATATTCTTCATATATCCCATAGTCAATATTACCGCCGGGCAGTTCTGCCGCCGTATCGTAATCTGAAGCATTCTCGGAAGCATGTATTGGTTTGTACTCCTGTTCTTCAAAAATTGGATTATTATTAGCTTGGGCGGAAGTTGCAAATGCTGTAGCTACCCCGACAACAATCAGACACGCCAGTACCAGCGAAAAAATAGTTGTTTTTTTTGTTTTCATAATAGCAGTTATCCTTTCTTCGATAGCATTTTTACTAAAGCTGTTACAAAATGGCAATAGCCCACTTTTCGTTGCTTCCATGTTGATAAGCATTAGCGAATAGGCAGATTTTGATTTTTCTCCAAATTGTCGTATGACGCTTTCATCACAAGCCAGTTCTATATCACGGTTAAAAAGAATATACATCACCCACACAAAGGGGTTGAACCAATGAATACAAAGGGCAAGTGTCGCAATCAGCTTTGTTACAGTATCATAGCGATAAATATGCACATATTCATGTGAGAGGACATATTGCAGTTGTTTTTCATTTTTCCAGTCCATTTTTTTCGGCACCAAAATAACAGGACGGAAAATGCCATAAGTTAATGGGGCGGAAATCCTATCAGATTGCTTTACCAAAATTGGACGTTTCAATGGGCGTTCCGCCAGCCACTTTTCTACATAATGGTTGTGGACGGGTAAAGCTGTCCGAAATTCAATCAGACAACGCAAATAGGATATTACAAAAAACAATGCGATAAGTATTATTCCTGCACACCATACAATAAACCACATGGAAACAGATGATAAAATATTCTCTGGCGGCTGTTCTGCTCCCTGTGTCGTAACAAACAGCCCTTGCATAGTGGGAATGTTGTAATCTGTTCCAGCTTCCGGCAATGTTGTAGAAGATATGCTATGAGTTACCAACGTATAAACACTAAACATTGACGGAATCGAAAACGGGATAAGCAGTCTTAATATCACCAATTCCCATAAAACAAGAAAAGTCTTTTTCGGCAGTTTATTGATTGCCACCGCACGGATAATCACTACCGCAGTAATGAAAGCAGCCCCCGAAAAGCTCATTTGCAGTAAATTCATTTACACCACCTCATTCCAAATCTTCCACAATCTGCTTGAGCTTCTGAATCTGTTCAGCGGAAAGCTTTTTTCTGCCTAACAGGGCTGCAAACAGTTTGTCAACTGAACCGTCATAAATCTTGTCAACCAATTCTTTTGTTTCCGCTTCCTGTACTTCTTCTTTGGGAATAAGGGCATGGCACATGAAATTAGGCTCGGAACGTTCAATCGCCCCTTTTTTGATACACCTTTTTATCAGTGTGTAGGTAGTATTCATGTTCCAGCCAATTTCTTTTTTCAGAACGTCGGATATGTGTTTTGCAGTGGTGTCGCCCTCGTTCCAAAGCACACACATTACTTTCAATTCTGAATCGAAAAGTTTAATATCCATTTGTTTCCTCCTTTCCACAAGACCGCAGTAGTTTCTGCTTGATTACACATTACACCTTTCTTAATCGGTTGTCAACACTACCGCAGTAGTGTTAAGAAAAAATTCATAATTTATTTTCTTGAATAGATAATGAAATGAGAGGGCTTCCGCAGCAGTCGGCACTGTGCGTAATGTGCATAACTTGCTATCTTATGGAGTTGTGGGAAAGTCCGTTTGCAGAATGTGGGAAAGCTGCTCTTTAGCTTTTCCATGTTCTGTGAACGGACTTTTCCATAACGGAATAGCAAGTTATACACATTTCCATGGTGCTTGTCGTTTGCTCTTTGGTTCGGAATAGTGTGGTGCTGGCGGTCTATCTCTTGTTTTCGGTTGTTTGCTTCTTTACTGTACATGAGCATT
>NZ_QUIO01000071.1:0-9524 GCF_003480145.1 Ruminococcus sp. AM42-11
TGATATGAAAGAAAAATTTGAAATCAAGAATTATGTTAAATTGATTTGCCTAAGACTTGATCATTATGAAAGTTTTATAGAAGATGAAGTGAATACAGACTGTATCTCAGATATTAATAATTTTATACTTAAACATAAAAATGAAGAGGGAGTTAAGATTTTAATATTTGAGATGAAAAATATGAGAATGACTACGATTTCTCAGGCGAGAGAGTATATACAACATCTACATGCATTCGATTACATTCGTGGATTGATTGAATCCGGGCATGATCTTATTACTGCAGACCAAGTTGATAAAATGTCAATAGGTGAAATAATTACATACATGCTTGATTACAAAAAAGAATAAAAATAAAGGGTGGTATAATACCACCCCTATTGATTATTTAAGCTTAAAATTGTAATGTGGTTCATCTTCATTAAAGAACCAGTACCTTAGATAATCGTCCAAGATAATTCCAAATGCACATACCGGCAAAAAGAGTAATGCAAACTGCCAAGAAGTCTGTCCGAGAATATTTCCAGGAAGATTACTATAATCCCAAATTCCAAGACCGAGCCATAAGTTTAAAACACATCCTGTCAAAAATTCTGCTATTAGTACAAATGCTTCAGATTTTGCTAATTGCTTCCAAAACGGATAATCCCATGAAGTTTTTTCATTTTGCAACCCACAATAAATGAAACATATTCCACCAAGAATAAACATACTTAAATAGCTATATCCTCTGAACAGGACTTCTATGTAGTAATAGATAGAACCACCCATGTAAAACAAAAATAAATATTTAGCCCATGGCTTTAATTTATTCATTTATATCACGCCTTTTTAGATGATTTTTCTGTAGCTGCATCTTCTATATTATCTGTACCATCTGTAGTATTTTCTGTGTCCTTAACATCTGTCTTAGTTTCTGGTACTGCAGTTTCAAGATACTGCTTTACAATACCTTCCATTACAGCATTTCCCTGTGCAATTACGGTATCCATATTAGTCTTAATTGCCTGATCTGTAATTTCCTGACCATATTTAACAGCTGCAATCTGTTCTTTGGTATTAAGTCCTCTTACATATGTATTCAAAGCATTACAATAAGATGTCTCTGCAAGAATGAGTTTCTGAATCTCACAGTAAATTTTAATAATATCCTGATAGGTATATACTTTGCACTGTGAGCCATCTGCATGATATGGAAGAGATACCTTTGTTGCCATGGCAACATCAGATAAAGTTTTAATATTTGCCTGATCATCACCTGTGGCAGAGAAGTGCTCTGTTCCATAACTTGTCTCTACATCAGTACCTGCATAAATTTTGTCCTGGCATTCTACACCATACTGTTTAATTTTGTATGCTCTGTACTCTTCAAGAGACATACTTGATTCGTCAACAGTATCTTCACCCATAGCAGCTTCAATAGATTTGATTTTTTCATTGAGATCAACAGCCTTGAGACGAACGGTAATTACAGGTTTCATGTTGTTCTCTTCATCCAGATAAAAGTTATATTTTATAGTAGAAGATTCAACGCCACAATAATTGGATACGGACTTGATTACCAGTCCATACTGATCCATAACAATAATAGATTTTGCATTATTAAAGAGATCTACAATTGCTTTTTCGTCCTCAGACATGACTGTTACATAAAATGGATCATAGGAAATTTCACAATACTTAAGTACCTGGTCATCAACTTTAATTTTACCTAAAATAATCATAATATATTGCTCCTTTCAAATTTTGAGTAAAAAATAAAAGGTCACTCAATTAAGAGCGACCTTAGTTGCACATATTTAGTTTTTGTTTGAGTCGTTTGTTTTCTTTTTCGAGTATAGTTACTTTAGAATTTAATTCTTGCATTCCTTTCACAACATAAGCAAGCATCTGTAAATTATTGACAGATTTATAATATGGGTGTCCATCAACCTCTCCACCTCCATCAACAAGATTAGGGTCGAGCTGTTCGAGTTCGTCTGCTATAAAGCCAATCTTGTATTTCTTATGAGAATCTTTTCTTTCAAAAGAACGAATTTTCATTGATTCTATAACTTTTGTGGCATCTTCTACTTCGGTGTCTCTTATATTACCTTTTAGTCGAATATCAGAAAGAGCTGTACTACATGCTCTTCCGAGACTAAACCATTTCCATGAACCATCAAGTCTGGTTTGAATCCAAATTGATCCTTGATATGAGTCTCCATTATAAATAAATGCTCTGTTTCCGGCAACTTGCCCTCCAAGATAAACTCCTACCGCAGTCGGTGATTCATAACTACCTACGTTAAAACCGACATAAATATTTCCAAAATTACCATCAAGTGCTAATGGAATTTTTCCAGTTTTTGCATCATAAAAACCAAAGAAATTTTCATCACTTGTACCTGTTGCAGCGCCAAATCTCCAATCTACTGATCCTCTATTGGATTGATATTCAAAATAAGTATTTATTAAATTACTACTTTGAATATATCCGCCTACATCTATATGACCACTAACCGAAGCATTAACACAATTAACTGTATCAATATATGCATTACTAAAATACCAACTACTTGTACCAAGTCCACAATGACCTCCACCAGCTCCACCTGATTGATATGGTATAATACCAGCTGTTGTAGTACGTATCCAGTCTGATGTATTACCATCTGGTCTTGCCATACCATAATAACCGTTTGCTGATACTGCACCAAGTTTTGTTCCTAACTTCGTATTTATTTCTGTTTCTGTATAGTAACGATCATCATGTGTATGTGACGATGGAGTATAACTAGATGGTTTACCACTTACGTTTCCCCATGCTACGGAACCGGCAGAACCAGCGCTTGTAGCATATTTTACAGATTGAGATCCAATTGTTGCAGAAGTAATGATAGTTCCTTCTTGCACTGGTAAATACACTGTTGTAGCCGAATTGTTTCCGGCATTATAATTTGTGTTAGAAGTATAGCTAAATGCTAAATTATCATTTGATGCTAAGTTGCCAATTGTCCAATATCCATTTGGTGTAGCTTGACCAACCACAGGATTCCATGAATCTTTACCAGTTGCAGTACCACGAACTGCTACATTATTTCTAGCTGATATCCAACTTCCTCCACTACTACGTATTATACTACCTGTAATTGTGCCTCCAGATAAAGGTATATATGCGTGTGTATGTGAAGCCGGTGTGAAAGTAGAGGGTTTACTGGTTATTTCACTCCAACTATATGAAGGTTTTGAGCTTGCTTTAGCCCAAGAGTATACATCACTAGCAGGATGAGAGTTAGATAGACGTGAATCATTACCTGCACAAGCTGTATTTGCTGCTGTACCAAGAGGTCTCCATGTATTTGTATCTGTAAATTTAGCACCAGATGGAACATCGGAATTTACAGTATGACCATTAACTTTAGATGCATTGGATGCAGTAGCTGCGTTACCAGTACAAGAACCTGAAGCTCCTGTAATATTAATTCCCCATGTACCAGATGCACCAGTACCAGTTTTGGTAACTGTGTAAGAACTGTAGTTGCTAGAGGTAAGAATAGTAGCCCAACCTGAAAATGTAGTTGATGTGTCTGGTGCCGATCTATATGCAAGTCCAGTGCCATGCCATTGCATTGCTATCTGTGACACGCCATTTGACCCAGTTAACTGTAATACATTACCGTAAGTAAAAGGATATCCATTATTATAGATTTCATATTGTCTTATACCAGAAGCTCTATTTGCCGTTGTACCAGCAGTAAGTCTATAAGATGATGTGATATAATCGTGTGTATGTGACGATGGAGTAAACGTACTTGGTTTGCCTGTAATTTCTCCCCATGAATAACTTGGCTTGGATGAAGCTTTAGCCCATGCATAAACGTCTGATGCTGGAAGACTGGATGGGAAGTCGGTGATTTTACCTTTAGTTATTGATGGGATGTCTGCTGCAACCAATTTCCTAAATGATGCAGGACCACTAGAACCATTTGGTGCAGCTAATACAGTATTTGCAGTGCGTGAAATTGTAGCATCATAAACATGAGTTCCAAAATCACTGATTTGAGATACAGTATGACTATGACTACTTGGTGTATAACTACTTGGTTTACCTGTTACACCTGACCATGGAACTGAATTAGCTTTTGCAGCTGTACCACTATATAATCCTGTATTGTCAATTGTAATATGTGTAGCTTTATCTATACCATTTTGGCAGTTTGTATAAATATCAATTGCACCATCATTTGCAAGGATTAAACGCTCGTCACCACCTGTAGTAGATGTGGATTTAACTACATCTGCAGATTCTCCACCTCCAATAATTGTAAGTCCACCTCCGCCAATGGCTATTCCATTTCCATATGCATCTGATGAATTATCTATGAACTCAATCATTTTATAGGTGGCTTTTGATCCTTTGTATGAAATATTTCCAGTCATAGTGCCACCACTTAATGGTAAGTAACTATGTGTATGATTACTTGCGGCAGCGCCAATTTCACTTAGACTCCATGAAACGTTTCCGCCGCCATTTACAGATTTACCTGTATTTCCAATTGTTAATGTTCTTGCAGTTCCCCATGTGGCTGTAGTAATGTTTCCAGAACCATCAAAATTTGTACCGTTGATGGAACGTGCTGTAGCTAACTTTGTGGAAGTAGTGGCGTTACCAGAAATGCTTATTCCCCATGTACCACTTGCGCCAGATCCTGTCTTAGTTACGGTATATGAGGTGTAATTTTGTGTATGAAGCAATTCAGCACTTTCAACCCAAGCAGTTCTTGCTGCAGTTGATCTCATGATATACGCTCCGAGTTTTTGACGATTAACACCAAATGCGACACCACCACCGACATCAGTACCAGAATAACAATCCATAATGATCCAATCTTTGTAATTGGAGTCTCCATTTACTGTAGTATTCATCATTAAGAAACCAACTTTATTTGTTCCGAAATAATTTGGTTTTTGTTGTCCACCATTGCCAGTATAGCTTCCAACAACATAATTATGTGTATGCGAGGTGTCTGATTTACTAGCCAATTTCGTATTAATCTCAGATTCAGTATAATACCGGTCGTCATGAGTGTGACTGGATGCCGCATAGCTTCCCTTCGGTTGATATACACTATTTGCTTTACCTTTAATATAATTCCATAAAGCAGAATGTGGTCTTCTATAATAAGTTGTAGTAGTTGATCCACCACCAGCATATTGAGCAATATAATAATCTGCATCAACTGGATCTGACGTACCGTTTGCAAGCGTATTAATCATTGGATTTAAATCATGTGTATGATTTGTATTTGATTTACCATCAAGAGTAGTTTGAAGATTTGTAATATTGGAAATTGTATGTGTATGACTCTTAGCTGCGGCATAATTAGAATAATTTCCAGAATCAAGAACAAGATTTTTACCTTCGTTTTGATAGAAAAATCCATCTATTACAACATTTAATTGACCTTTATTGTCACGAAATGCAATATCCCCACCATTAGAAGTGTGCCAATCTGTAACAACGGTTCCTGTTTGATTACCCCATGTAGCAGTAGCTTGTCGTAATGCGAAACCTTGTGGACAACCTGCCGAATTTGCAAAATTAACAGAAGCCTTTCCTATATCTGTAATATTTGCAATCGTATGATTATGACTTGAAGGAGCAAATGTTGATGGTTTTCCTGTAATACCGCTCCAAGGAACAGATGATGCAGCAGTAACAGTATCGCTTGTAAATGCAAGTTTTCTCCAATTACCCCAATTACTAGAATCAAATACACGAATATAAATTTCTCCACTCGTCACAGTAAATTGTTGATAACGCCATCCACTCGCGTTACGACCTACATATAATTCAAACGCAGCAGACTCAACAGGAATGTTTGTGCAAGTATTGCCTCCACCAGCATAATACCATCTTCCTTCAGTTTGTAATGTATTTAAATTTGTGTTGGTAAGAGCAGTGTAAACAATGGTATTAGAGCTTCCAGATGATCCAGCATACTTGACACTTTTATTTGCATCCGCCGTGTTGTCAACGTTTCCAAGACCTACTTCTGATTTAGTATAAGACGGTTTACTACTAGCCTTAGCCCATCCATATACGTCACTTGCCGGTAAACTCGTAGGAAAATCTGTTATATCTGATTTCTTGTGCGTATGTGCTTTAGGTCCAAATATCCCAAAAGCTTTTTTTACTGCGGCTGGTGTAACACCCATAGTATTATCGTCTGCATTATATGTTGTACATTCGCCAGACGTATAAGCTTGTTTGTGCGAAGCCGCTGCATAACTCCCCTTAGCCTGGTACTTATCAGCAAGAGTCCTACCGCCCTCATAAATCAAATCAGAAGCAATTCCACCAGAAGCCTTAATAGCAACAGAAGTATCCTTTAACGGATCTGAATATGTACCATTGGAGAATTTTGTCTCTTGAATGAATTGAACGTGAGTATGACCAGTATCAGATTTACTAGAAAGTAAGGAATCTACCTCATTTTTTCTGTAATAGAGTGAATCGTGATTGTGCTGTTGGGATGGGAATAAAGTGGGCTTATCGGTAATATTTTTCCACGATACGGCTCCAGCCGAAGTTGCATATTTAACACTTTTATCTATATCTGCGGTATTGTCAACATTACCAAGTCCAACCTCATCTTTTTTGTGAGTATGAGATTTTGCTGCAAAAATTCCTATATCTGAAAAGGCTGCTGATCCAAGACCAGCAACCTCAATATTGTCCGTAGTTATATTATTTACTTTAATTTTAATTGTTCCATTTTTTGTTCCAGATGAAAGAGTAATAGTCTGAACTGCGCTATCAGCTTGGCTCCTTGAGCAGCTGTAGCAAATTTATTTGATTCTGTAAAAGCTGTGCTAGTCAAACCGTGAACTTTTGCATTTGATGCAATATTGTCCACTTTTAACGTGATTTCACCATTGTTTGTTCCCTCTGAAATAGCAATAGTGCGTGGTGGTTTTGCCAATAAAACGAATTTTTTATCGGTATCGTTCCACCTGTAAATTGCATTAGTTGAAGTGTCAATATAAATATTATTTTCGTCTCCAGTTTCCGGAAACAAACTGAAAGAGGCTCTAGGAATAATTACTTTATGCTGCGCTATACACAACTTCATATATGTCACAAGATCTGTTAATCCTGATAAATTTAAAAATTGCTCTTTCATAATTTTAATTCACCCCTTTCTTAATTGATGAGTTGTTTTTTAGTAATATTATATTATATATTTTTTATGGTCGTGTTTTACATTTTCTTGGGAGATATGAGCATATATCATAGTTGTATCAAGCTTTTCGTGTCCTAAGATTCTTTGAACATCAGTAATATTTGCACCTCTACTTAAAAAATCAGATGCGAAAGTATGACGAAGTAAATGACAGTGTAAACGTCTTTCTAACCCTGCTTTTTCACCAAGTTTTCTTACTCTTGTTTGAATTCCAACTACTTTCATTCCAGTAAATGGTTTTGCATCTAAAACAAAAACTGAATCAGAATTTCCTTTTCTTTCTAATTCAAAATATTTTTTTAACATTAACTCCGCTTTTGCACTTAGATATGAAGTTCTATATTTGTTCCCCTTGCCTAAAATATAGACCTCTTTTGTTTTAAAGTTTATATCACTTATTTTTAAATTCGCAATTTCAGACACCCTAGCTCCAGTTGAATAAAATAATTCTATAAGTGCTTTGTCTTTATAGGTATTACAACTATCGCGTACCATTTCTAATTCCATACTTGTAAGCGGTTTTCTTTGAACTTCATTAAATTTAATTCGTTTTATATTTTCACATGGATTATTTAACAGATAACCCTCTCGTTTGCACCAACCTAAAAATGAATTTATAATAAGTCTACGTTGATCAATTGTACGATTACACACCTTACTCCTATTACTAAGTGCATATAAATAAAATCGAATATCATTTGTGGTTAAATCAATAATAGTACGATTTGAATGATGCAAAAAATCATTTAAAGCAAATGAATAAGTTATAAGTGTTTTTGATGATAGTCCTTCAATCCTTTTTGCAACCATATACATTCTATAAAAATTAGGAATAACAGTATCTTGTGGTATTAAGCTCATATTTCTCTTTCTAATATCATAATCAACCATAAAAATTCTTAATTGTTGTAGAACAATTACTAATGATTCTTCCGAAATTTTCCCATCAAGCTTCATGATTAAATCATATTCAAAATTATCTTTCATAACAAATTCTCCTTAAAATATTTTATATCAATTACTTCCAAAAGAGTATTTGTTTTAAACTATATATTTTTGATGATTATATTTTACTTCATTATTGTTTATTTTTGCATAAATCATAGTTGTATCGATTTTTGAATGTCCTAACATTGATTGAATTTCTGTAATATTCATTCCACGATTTAATGCTGATGATGCAGTTGTATGACGTATTAAATGTGGATATACTGGTCGTCCAATTCCAGATCTAACTCCAATGTCACGAACAACTTTTTCTATGGATTCTTTCTTTAATCCTGTGTATGGTTTTTTTGAGCGAACAATAACGGAATCACAATTATCTTCTCTAATGGCAAAATATTTTTTTAGAGCAACTTCCATTTTTGCATTGATAAAACTTGTTCTATGTTTACTACCTTTACCGAATAGATGAACTTCTTTATTTTGAAAATCTACATCTGATTTTTTTAAAACAACTAATTCAGAAACTCTTGCACCAGTTGAATAGAGTGTTTCAATAATAGCTTTCTCTCTTGGTGTTTTACATGCTTCTCTTATAAGTTCTAGTTCAAGATCAGTTAAAGGTTCGCGTGGTTTTGCCTGATATTTAATTGGTTTGATTTTTGCACATGGATTTGATTGGATATAACCTTCATTAAAGCACCAATCTAAAAATGTGTTAATGACTAATCGTTTACTATCAAGTGTTCGATTGCTTATATTTGTTCTTTTTTGTACTTCGTACAAATATAACCTAATATCATTTGTTGTTAATTGGTTATATGGTCTATGAATATGTTCGAAAAAGTCTATTAGATAAAAATTATATGTTTTTAATGTTGCTGGACTTGTTCCTTCTATTTTCTTTGTAACTAGATAAACTTTATAACAATCTGGTACGACATCTTCATATGGTATAATTGATGTTTCTTTTTCTGTAATATCATAATTGGCAGCAAAAAGCATTAATTCTTGCATTACAACCTTTAAATCATCGTTTGAAATTTTTCCATTTAATTTTGATATAAACTCGTTTTCAAATTTTCCACTCATAAAATAAATCCTCCTTGAAAGTCTATATTTATCACTTCTCAAAGAGGATTTATTTTATATTAAAAAATACAATATCAAAAAATAACAGTACATATATATTAAAATTGTACAAAATATACATTAAAGCTTTTGCTAAAGTTATTACACTAAATAGTGAGTCCTTGCACGCCATTTTTATTGAAGGACCGAATAATGATTTCGTATGGGCCAAAAACTATTGGTACGCAATACCAGAAAGTTCGTGTGTGAAATTTGTA
>NZ_QUIO01000072.1:0-9319 GCF_003480145.1 Ruminococcus sp. AM42-11
TTACACAAGAAAATATAGTATATAAACGCACAATAAAATATATTGACAAAATATAATAATATAAACAAATAAACAAAAAATATCAAATATCAGTTGACATTTGCAAATACTGGAATATACTATGTTTAACGTTAAACAAAACAAATATTACATATATTACATTCGAGAGGTCAGAATATATGGTATCTATAACCGATGTAGCAAAAAAAGCCGGGTGCTCAGCTACACTTGTATCCAGAGTCGTAAATAATCAATATGGAGTCAGCGAGAAATCCCGCCAGAAGATACAGGCAGCGATTGATGAACTTGGGTACACACCCAATGGACTTGCCAGATCGCTGGTCTTGAAGACAACTAACACCATTGGTGTTGTAGTAGATACTTTATGTGATGCGTATTTTTTTGATTTAATCCAGGCTATTGAAGAAGAAGTGGGAAAGCTTGGCTATGATGTTCTGTTTTGTAGTGCTGGGAACAGTACTGAGAAGAAGAGCAGTTATATAAACTTTTTCATGCAGGAAAGGGTTGATGGAATCCTTATTTACGGAAGTGCCTTAGATGATAAGAAATTGATCACTAAGCTTGCCAGATCACATTTTCCATTTGCACTGATTGAGAATGATATGGGTTCCTTGAATGTAAATAATATTTTGCTAAATAATCAATATGGTTCCGAAGTGGCTGTGGACTATCTTTTCCAATGCGGATGCAGGAATATCGCCCATGTTGCCGGTGATGAGAACCGTCAGGCTGCGCGAAGAAGGCAGAAAGGTTATCTGAGTGCCATGAAAAAACACGGTGCTTCCAATATTATGATACTTCAGTCTGGATGGTCCGAAGAAGAGGGTTACAATACTCTTAAGGAATTTCTTTCTACCTGTCGAAAGGCAGATCTTCCAGATGCATTTTTTTTCAGTTCCGACCAGACGGCCTACGGGGGTATGAGAGCTCTTTTAGAAGCTGGAATTCGGATTCCGGATGATGTGATGCTGATTGGATTTGACGATGATCAGCCGCGAAACCACAATTTTTCTTATGTTCCCCTGACAACTGTCAGACAGCCTCTTAGCGATATGGGAAAAGCAGCTGTAGATATTCTGATTTCAGATATTAAAGAGAAGAAAGAAATAAAAGAAAAGAAAATGTTTTATCCCAATCTGGTTATTCGTCAGACAACCAGAAAAGAAAATTAATAACCAGAACGAAAATAAATTGTCAGGTTACACTGATAATTTATTTTTAGATAAAATGTGTAACGTTAAACAAAAAGGAGGACACTATGAAATTTACAATTGTAGGAGCTGGAAGTTCATACACACCAGAACTGCTAGATGAGATGATTGTTCGCAGAGAAAGTTTACCGATTGATGAGCTGGTATTATATGATATCGATTCACACAGACTTGAGGTGATGGAAGGATTTTGCAAGCGCTACTCTGCAAAGAGAGACTTTCCAATCAAGATAAGAAGTACTACAGATATTGATGATGCCTTATATGGAGCAGCTTTTGTAGATACTCAGATCCGTGTAGGAGGTAACAAACAGCGTGTTAAGGATGAAAAAATCCCTCTCAAATATGGTCTGATCGGACAGGAAACAACAGGTGCTGGTGGAATGATGAAAGCGTTCAGAACCATTCCGGTCATGCTTGATGTTGCAAGACATATGGAGAAATCATCTCCAGATGGATGGCTGATTAATTATACCAATCCGGCAGGGCTTGTGACAGAAGCTGTAAAACGTTACACAAACGCAAACATCGCAGGATTTTGTTCTGGCGGTATTTTCCCGAAAATGTGGGCAAAAAGAAGCATGGGAATCGACTACAACCGTGTACAGTACGATTATGTAGGACTGAATCACCTGAACTTTATCAGTCACATCACTATTGACGGAAGACCGGTCACAGAAAAAGAATTTGAGACTCTGGCAGAGACAAATGATGATGTGGGAGCAGATATCCAGAAGCTTCTTGGCTGTCTGACCAGCCCGTATTTACAGTATTACTATAAGACAGGTCAGAGAGTTGAAGAACTGAAAGCAAAGAGCCAGACAAGAGGCGAATACGTACAGGATCTTGAGAAAATTGTATTTGCAGGCTATGCAGATGAGAACAATGCAGATATTCCGAAGGAACTCTATAAGAGAGGCGGCGGTGGTTATTCAGAAGTTGCCATGAACTTTGTAAATGCTGTTTACAACAATGTAGATACTGAGATGGTTGTAAATGTTCAGAATAAGGGTGCTGTACCATTCCTTCCGGATGATGGAGTTGTTGAGATCAATTGCCTGGTAAACAAACGCGGTATGGCTCCAATTCATAAATCTTATATTCCTGCACCGTGTTGGGGATTGATCAGCGAGGTTAAGAATTATGAGATGCTTGCAGTGGAAGCTGCTGTTGAAGGTAATGTAACAAAGATGAAACAGGCACTGCTGGCACATCCGTTAGTAAGAGAATACTCTGTTGTTGAGAAGCTCGTTCCGGACCTGTTAGAGGGTAGCAAGGAATTTTTACCTCAGTTTTTTAAATAAACAGAACATAAAGCGAGGATTTGTATGAAATACTTTATGGGAATAGACCAAGGGGGCAGTAAAACTGCTGCAATAGTAGGAGATGAATACGGACATATCCTTGGAATGGGAAAAAGCTTTGGCGCTGTTCATTCTGTTAACGGAATGGAAATGGCGATGGAAGCAGCAAAGGAAGCGTTTGATGAAGCTCTGGATCAGGCTGGACTTGCATATGAGGATATCAGCGGATTGTATGGCGGAATGAGCGGAATCGACTGGGCCTATGAAAAAGAACTTGTCCAGAATGCTATGTATGACCATTTTAAGATTTCACACATCTCTATCGTGAATGATTGTCTTATTGCAATGAGAGCAGCAACAGCCAGCGACAAATGTGGAATTATCTGTGCCGGATCCGGTGTGAACTGTGCAGTCAGAAATGGTAGCAGGGAAATCATTTTTGGATATTATATTCCGGATTCTGTTCAAGGCGGAGCATCTATTGGAGCGGCTGCTGTACAAAAGGTGTTTGATGCGCAGGCGGGGGTGGGGACACCAACTGTACTAAAGGATTATTTATGTGAGTTGTTTCATGCAGACTCTGTAGATGAACTTCTGCAAATGCGAGTGGATCACAGAATTGGTTCATCGGATTATCTGGGACTCCCCAAAGTGGTTGAGAAGGTTGCTATGGAGGGAGATCAGGTTGCTACGGAGGTTTACGCAGACTTTGCCCGGGGAATTGTTCCATATATTCTTTCTGGAATGAGACAGTTGGATATCCTGGATGAGAAGGTGGATATTGTTTTATCTGGAAGTATTTTCAAATGTAAGGTACCGGCCCTTCGGGAAACTGTTGAATCTGAACTGAAAAAGGAAGCAGTAAATATAAATATCATAGACTCCGTATATGAGCCTATTGTGGGAGCCTATCTTATGGGTCTGGACGATCATTACGAAGAAGTACCGTCCGAAGTATATGCAGAAATAGAAAAAGAAAAAAATAAATATAATATTTTACGTAATGTAAAGGAGGACAACACATGAGAGGTAAGAAAATGTTAAGCGTACTGTTGGTGGGAGCTATGGCAGCATCCATGGCAGTAAGTGTAAGCGCGGCAGATGATGTCCAGCTTACAGATGAAGAGATTACATTAAAATTCTGGGACATCTGGCCGGAGGGACAACCAATGGCCCCGCTTGTACAGGATTATATTGCTCAGTACGAAGAGGAACATCCAAACATTCATATCGAAGAGATTGCAACACAGGAGGTTGATTATCAGACAACTAAACTTAGAGTAGCAGCAGCTGACAGCTCACAGGGAGATGTATTCTTCTGCTGGGGTGGAGGATATGCAAAAACTTATGTAGATGCAGGCGTTGTACTTCCGTTAGATGAGTATTACGAGAAATATGGAGTAAATGATGAGTTGCTTCAAGGGGCAACAACCTATTGTACATATAATGATCAGACTTATGGTTTACCGCTGAAACAGTGGGCTGGTGTTCTTTTCTGCAACAAGAGGATTTTCGACGAAAATAACCTGGAAATCCCGACTACTTATGATGAGATGATCGAATGCATCAAAGTATTCAGAGAAAACGGTGTTACCCCAATGGTTCTCGGCGCGAAAGACGGTTGGCACATTGGAATGATCCAAAATATGCTGGCAGTTCGCACCGCTGGCGCTGATTATATGAATTCTGCACTTGCTGGTGACGCTACACTGGATACTCCTGAAATCGTAGAGTCTGCAAGACTTCTTGCGGAAATGAACGAAGCTGGTGCATTCCCGGAGGGTACACTTGGAATTTCTTCTGATGAAGCAGAGGAACTGTTCTACAGTGGTATGGTTCCAATGTTTTTCGCCGGAAGCTGGGCAGCACAGAGTGTTGACAGTCCAGACAATGCATGCTCACAGGACGAGATTGTAGTTACAACTTTCCCATCAGTTGAAAATGGAAAAGGTGATACAACTCAGTATTCTGGTGGTGTTATTGATTTCTTTATGATAAACAACGCAACTGAGCATCCGGATGAAGCATTTGATTTCGCATATGGAATGACAAAATACATGTCAAAAGAAGCGTATATCCTTGGCGATTCCCTTCCTTGTTGGACAGATCTTGATACAGGTGATGCTGATATCAGTCCATCTCTTGCCAAAGTTCAAGAACTGATTCAGGATTCTACCGGATATGTACTTGCGTGGGACACATTCCTCACAGGCTCTGCAATTGATGCATCCTATAACTTACTTCAGGGGGTTATTGAAGGGAGTATAACACCTGAAGATTTTGCTTCCCAGATTGAGCAGGCGAAAGAGGAAGCATTAGCAGAATAACAGAAAGGTAAAGGTTTAATATGGAAAAAGCATTGCGCAGTAAAAAAGCCATATGTTTCTTCATCTTGCCAGGTTTGATTCTTTTTCTCCTGATTGTAGCCATTCCGATCATTCAGTCGGCTGATTACAGTTTGCTGAAATGGAACGGAATCTCTGAAGGAACATTTGTAGGATTGGATAATTACATAGAAATGTTCAAGGATCCGGTTTTCCTTCTTTCTTTAAAAAATTCGTTATTATTAGCGGCTGCTTCCGTTTTAATTCAGATGCCAATTTCTATGTTGCTGGCTCTGGTATTGGTGAATGGAGTAAAGGGAGAAAACTTTTTCCGCAATGCTTTTTTCATACCGGTTATTATATCCAGTACAGTAATTGCAAACTTGTGGATGAAAATTTATCATCCATCCTATGGATTATTGAATGTGTTTTTTGAATGGCTTGGCCATCCGGAATGGAAACAGAATTGGCTGGGGTCTTCCGCAACAGTTCTGGTAGCTTGTTTTATTCCAATGATTTGGAAAGATATTGGTTACAATATGTTGCTGTTTTATTCCGCGGCAAAATCCATTTCATCAGACATTATTGAGGCTGCAAAGATTGATGGAGCTTCTAAACTTCAGATTTCTACGAAAATTATTATGCCGATTATTATTCCGATGATTGAGGCAGTAACAATTTTTTGTATCGTTGGTTCCTTGAAGTCTTTTGATATGATTTTTATTTTAACTGGCGGAGGACCAATGCATGCGTCCAGTGTACTGTCTTTGATGATGTATAATGAGATTTTTTCCAGCAACCATTACGGATACGCAAGTGCGGTTGCAATCGCAATTATTATCATATGTCTTTTGTTTACATTTGGAGTACAGTTTATATTCAAAAAAATCATGGGGAAATATAGGAGCGATTCATGAAAATAAAGGAAGAGGGCAAACAAAGAAAAAAATTGACACCTGTAAAGGTAGTTATGTATAGCGGCCTGATTTTCTGGACGATAATCCAGTTATTCCCCCTGTATTGGCTGTTCACGTTCTCATTGAAGAGCAATGCTGAGATTTTTGGAGGGAATATCATCGGACTTCCGAAGGAATGGCATTGGGAGCATTATGCTACAGTATTCGGACAGGCACATATTTATAAGTATCTGATAAACAGTTTATTGGTTGCAGCTGTAACCATTGTAGCCACTGCAATATTAGCGTCTATGGCAAGCTATGCTCTGGTCAGACTGAAATGGAAACTTAGCTCAGTGGTTTACATTCTGTTCCTTCTGGGAATGATGTTGTCACTTCAGGCAGTACTTCTGCCACTGTATCGGAACTTAAAGACAATAAGAGACACCTTGTGGTCTCTGATCGTTCCGTATGTGGCATTTAACCTGCCAATGGCAATCCTGCTGATCAGCGGAAGCCTGAAAACCATTCCTAAAGAAATGGAAGAGGCTGCGTTTATTGATGGAGCAAGTCTGTATAAGATTTTTTTTAAGATCATCCTCCCGTTACTTAAGCCGATCATCTCGACTGTGGCAATCCTGAACTTTTTGGATTCCTGGAATGAGTTGATGCTGGCACAGACATTCATCAACAGTGACCAGTGGATGACCATCACAGTAGGTGTAAACAATATGGTTGGCAGGTATTCTACCAAGTGGGGGCTTATTGGAGCTGGTCTGACAATTGCAACAATTCCTACACTTTTGCTGTATGCATTCCTGAGCAACAATATTCAGGAGAGTCTGGCAGCAGGTGCTGTAAAGGGGTAAGACCTATGGAAAAGATGTATTGCAAATGTCCGCACATTCTTTGCAGTGTGCATGGAAATTGCAGAAAATGTATTGAAAAAAATATTGAAGAAAAGAGTGTGTGTTATTGTATGGAGCATAATGCAGAACTGCTAGGAGCAAAATTGCCTGGAAAATTTCCAGTCACAGAGATTTATGACAGTGAAAAAGATATGTCTCGGCGTTGTGCGGAGCTGGTGAAGGAGACTCTGGAAAAGAAACCAGATGCACTTCTTTGTTTTCCCGCTGGAATGACAGTTGTGAAAACCTGTGAAATCTTGAAGGAGATGCAGGATAAAGGAGAGATTGATTTTTCAAAAGCGAAATTCGTTTCCCTGGATGAGTGGCTGGACCTGGAAGATGAGTCTGAAAACTGTACTCATTTTTTGCACAAACATTTGTACGGACCTCTTGGAATCAAGGAAGAGCAGATGACATTGTTTGATGTTCATGCGACAGATCTGGAAGCAGAATGTAAAAGAATTGATCAGTTTATCTTTGACAACGGACATATTGATCTGATGCTTCTTGGTATGGGAATGAACGGCCATCTTGGCTTAAATGAGCCAGGAGATAACTTTGAAGATTATGCAAAAGTTGTTCAGCTTTCTGAAACGACTATGCAGGTAGGACAGAAATACTTTTCTGACGGCATGAAATTGACAAGAGGAATCACACTTGGCATTCATCATATCTTTGAGACGAAGAAAGTTATACTTCAGATTTGTGGAAAACATAAAGCTGAGGCTGTAAATAAACTGTATCAGACAAGGCCTACTATGGATTTTCCAGCCTCTGCATTAAAGTTGATGGAGGATGCAAGAATCATTCTGGATTATGATGCAGCTGCTGGTATTCTAAAATAAAAATTTTAAAAGACCTGTTCACCAGAAGGTTTTTAGGAACATTCTGGTAGACAGGTCTTTGTTTTGAAAAAGAATAAAGCCTGTATGCTTTATAAGGAAGGATTCTCAATCCCCTGGCTGTGTTTCCGATATTGCAGAGGTGTGGTTCCTGTATATTTGCGAAATTCTCTGAGAAAATTCCCCATATTGTTATAACCACAGTCCAGACATATCTCGGTCACTGGAAGACTGCTGTCTTTTAATAAACGTACTGCCTGGCGGATGCGATATTCATTCAGGTATTCTATGGGAGACATGCCGATTGCTTTTTTAAAAAAACGGCAAAAGTATTGCTCATTGAGTCCTATCAGGGATGCCAGATCGCGGATATAAATTTTTTCCTGGTAATGGTCGCGGATGTAAGTGATTGTGGTTTTTATGGTCTCGACCCTGTGGTCATCAGATTTTTCAGTCTGGGAAAAAAGCTGGCGATTGGAAAAATCTGCAAAAATATTTAACAGGGAAGCCTTGATCAGAAGCTGATCTGCCAGGCCGACAATGGCATTTCCAGAAGCGCGGAATAAATTTATATGTAAGGAATCATGAAGCTCTTCCAATTGTTCAGAAAAGCTGCAGCGGTAAAATGCGTTAGTGATGTTCTGGAACTGCTCCTTTATAATAGGAAAAACAGGATGGTTTGCAGAAATACATCTTGGAAAAATCAGACGTCCGTTTTGCAATGGCTGGACAAGCTGAGTCTGAACCGTATCGTAAAAAGGAGAGCAGAGCAGTTCCGGTTGGAAAACGACAGCGTATTCCATGGAGACTTCTTTTGAGCGTGCACGTATGCTGTGCAGTTCGCCGGGATTAATAAAATAAAAACATTCTGAAGATACATCAAATGTTTCCATATTAATATCTAAGGTGAAGGTTCCACCGGGAAAGTAAATAATCTCGACCTCCTCGTGCCAATGGTGCTTGACCAGGATTCCGTGTCCGCTTAGTTTTAAACGGTAAAAAGCACAGGGAAAAGCCTGGGAGCCATGAGGATTTGTTTCTTTTAATGCTGGTGATTGCTGTTGATACATAGAAACCTCCAAACTGGGGAAAGGGTATAAAATAATGAATTTGTTATATGTATTGACGCTATCATGTCTGAGGGCGAAAGTCAATGATTGAAGAAAAAGGATCTTGAAAATAATGTTATAAAAAAATATAAATTTTTTTGTAAAAAGTGCTTGACGATTCCTTACGGCAGTGGTATAGTAAACAAGCTGTCGCAAAGAATTGCTTCTGAAATACTGAAAAATAAAATAGTTTTCAGAAAATTCAAATTAACTGTTGACAATCGACTGAACTTATGATAAAGTAATCAAGTAGCTTGAACAGAACGACAGAAACAAACGACTTTATACAGCTTCTTGAAGGTCTGAAAAACTTTTGAAAAAAGTGCTTGACAAGATCTGAAAGATATGATAAAGTAAACAGGCTGTCGCAAAGAGATGACAGACAAACAACCTTGATAACTAAACAGTGAAACACATACGATTCTCGAAAATTCTTAACGAATCATCATTCAAAAGAATGAACTTTTTATAACAGTAATGACGAGAGATAACTAAGCTAGTTGGTTGTCTTGAGTACATCAAACACTTCGTGAGCTTTGCTCACTCAGTGATGCGCAATTAAGCCGCTGCAAGCAGCGCTGAATTGCTGACACACTTTATCAGAGAGTTTGATCCTGGCTCAGGATGAACGCTGGCGGCGTGCTTAACACATGCAAGTCGAACGGGAAACATTTCATTGAGGCTTCGGCGGATTTGATCTGTTT
>NZ_QUIO01000073.1:0-8790 GCF_003480145.1 Ruminococcus sp. AM42-11
TTCCAGTAATTCTTTTTACAGTCATGGTAATGAGAAAAAGTGATGTTATCTGCAGAACAGAAAATTAAATGGTTATGTACATGACCTTTATCAGTGTGTGTTGTCAGAATATAGGAGTATTTTCCCTCCAGTAAGCGATCCGCAAGTTCTTTACCAATTTGATGGGCTTCTTCATAGGAAACTTCACCAGGGGAAAATGCCTGAATCAGATGAAATGAGTGATGAAGGCTATGAGACTTTTCTTATGGACTTGGAAGATTATAAATCGGAACTGGAAGAGAGGGAATGAATTCAAGCCAGAGTGCAGTATAGCAGGTGAAAGATGAGAAGCGAAGGAAAAAGTGTCAGCATTGAGAAGTGTTAACAGGTATATATTGGAAGAATTCAGCCAGGGGAACTCTGGCTGATATAAAAACACATCTGCAGAAATAGTGACTGAAGAAATTTTGAGTAGTGGAATTGGGAAGAAGTATTTAGATACTATAATAAAGAGATTAGCTGGCTTGTATACTAACAGAGAGGACATAGTAAACAGATTTGCGTTATTATCAGGGATTGTAGGGAGATTCCGAAGAGCTTTTGTTCAGATGATGAAACAATAGGATTGGTACAGGAAATATATGGAACAAAAGTTAATAAAGGGATTTGTTGCGTTTTCTGCTATAATAATCTGCCAGCAAAGAATGTGTTGTCTGAATATGTTTGTGATTATAAGAAACGAGCAGGGTTATTTCAAAGATCAGCAGATTTAGAGTAGTTCTTTTTTTTCTGAGAGAAAATTAAAAATCGTTTTTGGTTCTTCTGGAGAGTGATTATAGCGTTTGGGAAACATCCGGAGAAACCATTACCTCAGAGTGTCGTAAAGTTCTTTATCAAAGAAGGCTTTGAGATGCCCTTTCTTTTTTATGCAAATCTTTTCTCTTGTCTACATATATAAACCTAAGAAAAAGCTTGACGTTTAAATATTACAAGTGTAATATTTAAGAAATATGAAAAAAGGAGAAATAAAACTATATGAGAAAAAAGAAAAGAAAAAAAACACACGAAGATTATTACAAAAATAGTTTTATTTAGCGGTATATTGATTGGTGGTGGAATCGGTATTGTAACAATAATGAATTGTAATGTTCCTGAAAAAAGACTAATGGAATATATGAAATATATTGAAAAAGGGGAATATGAGCAAATGTATGCCATGCTGGATCAGAAAAAAAGCAGCATGAACAGTAAGGAAGAATTTATAGAACGAAATTCTAAAATATATGAAGGCATTGAGATGTCTGATCTGTCCATAACCGATATTACAGTAAAAAGACAAGAAAACGGAAATGCGGCAGTTTCCTATACAACAAATATGCAGACTGCTGCAGGAAATGTAGAATTTACCAACGATGCGGTATTTTCACATGATTGGACAGGATATCATTTAATCTGGCAGGATCAGTTGATTTTTCCAGAGTTATCTGCAACGGATAAAGTTCAGGTAACGTCAGAAGAGGCAAAGAGAGGAGATATTTTAGACAGAAATGGTCGTCAGTTGGCTGGAGAGGGAACTGCATCTTCGGTAGGAATTGTTCCGGGCAGGATGGAGAACAGAGAAGATACAATAAAAAAACTGGCAGAGTATCTTGGAATTGGAGCAGACGAAATTGAGGATAAGTTAAAAGCCGGTTGGGTAAAAGCAGATTCTTTTGTACCAGTAGCAACAATTCCTAAAATACAAGAGGTCGATCTTTTGACAGTGAATCCGGATAAAACTGTTCTGGAAGAAAAAGAAAAGCAGGACACATTATTGAAGATTCCAGGTATTATGTTATCTGATGTAAAAGTACGAACTTATTATCTAAAAGAAGCTGCCTCTCATCTGGTAGGGTATGTACAGGCGGTTACAGCCGAAGATTTGCAGGAACATAAAGGGGAAGGGTATCGTACAAACAGTGTGATTGGAAAGACTGGACTGGAAACGCTTTATGAAAAAGAACTAAAAGGAACAGATGGGTGTGAAATCTGTATTGTAGATGCAAATGGAAATAAAAAAAGTGTTATTGCATATGAGCCTAGAAAAGATGGAGAAGATATCCATATTACGATTGATGGTGATCTTCAAAGTACTCTTTATGAACAATTTAAAGAAGACAGAGGATGTTCTGTAGCTTTGAATCCTTATACAGGGGAAGTATTGGCGTTGGTAAGTACGCCATCTTATGATAATAATGATTTTGTACGTGGAATGGACAACAGCCAGTGGAGTGCATTAAATGAAAATGAAGACAGGCCTTTATACAACCGCTTTCGCCAGACATGGTGTCCTGGCTCAACTTTTAAACCTGTAATTGCTGCAATTGGATTAAAAGTGGGGGCATTTACTGCAAATGACGATTTTGGAAATGAGGGTCTGGCGTGGCAGAAAGATTCCTCGTGGGGAGATTATACAGTGACTACACTTCATGATTATGAACCTGTGATCTTGAAAAATGCGCTTATTTATTCAGATAATATTTATTTTGCAAAAGCAGCATTAAAAATTGGTGCGGATCAACTGATGCAGTCTCTAAATCAAATAGGATTTAATCAGGAACTTCCATTTGATATTAAAATGTCAGAGTCCCAATATTCTAATATGGACAAGATAGAAACAGAAATCCAGCTTGCTGACAGTGGGTATGGACAGGGACAGATTCTGGTAAATCCTTTGCATCTTGCAAGCATTTATACGGCTTTTCTAAATGATGGAAATATGATAAAGCCATATCTTCACGCGGATGGTGGAAGCACTTCCAGTGAAATCTGGATAAAAGATGCTTTTTCACCACAAATTGTTTCGGAGGTTATGGAGGGGTTAGAGGGTGTAGTGAATAACCCGGAAGGAACTGGTTATGGAGCATGCCGGGAAGACATTAGATTAGCAGGAAAAACCGGAACAGCGGAACTGAAAGCTACAAAAGAAGATACATCTGGAACAGAAATTGGCTGGTTTACAGTTTTTACTACAGATAGAGATACAAAGAATCCTATTTTGCTCATCAGTATGGTAGAGAATGTGAAAGATATTGGAGGAAGCGGTTATGTGGTGGAAAAGGATAAGGCGATACTGGATGAATATCTTGGTAATGAATAATTTTTACCTTTAAATATTACAAATGTAAGAGGAAAATGATATGAAAAAAATTTGGAAAATATTTGTGGGAGTTATTTTTCTTGCTGTCTGTAGTGGATGTGGCATAAAGAAAGAGCAGAAAAAGACAATTGAAGATACGAAAGAAAAAATTTACAGAGAGTGTGAAATGCTAGCAGAAGGCTATCGGAACATATATGAGAATGCTGTGAAAGAAAATGCACTATATGAGCTGAGTACAATACAAAAAAGTATGGATTATTTTGGAAAATATGGATATGCAGTAATTGATTCCTACAATCAGCTGGATATGGTTCAAAGTATTAAAGTAGATGATTTTTTGAAAAAAGCAGAAAAAGAGAAGAATGGAAAAACTACTATATTTCAAGTTATAGCAGGGGATTATTTTATCCGGTATGATCTGAAAACCAAACAGGGGAAAATAGACGTTGAAGTAAGCTCTTTTAAATGGAAAGAGGACACTTGGCAGGAAACATATTATCATGAGTTTAGAGCTAATTCATGGAAATATACAGAAAACGGGCATTTCTTTATAGAAGAATATCATCCGGCAGGATATGATGGACCGTCTGGATATCGGGACTTTCGGGTAGCACCGTTAAATAAAAAATGTCGGGAGTTGAATCGAAAATATATACTTCCTTTTGGATATACACTTAATAAATTGTTTACTTCTAATTGGAGTGAAAAAAATTATGATGGAATAAATTTTTATGATGTTTTTGATCGTTTACTTTCAATGGAAGAAAAAACTGATGAATTTAAGGAAGGAAAGACTTATGAAATCCCAAAAGAATCATTTGAAACGATATTTCAAAAATATTTTAATATAAGCGCAGAGATACTGCAGACAGGAACGGTATTTCACACAGAAATACAGACATATCGGTATCGAACCAGAGGAATCGTATATGATTTTGCTCCCACACCATATATTCCATATCCGGAAGTTGTTTCCTACATAGAAAATCAAGATGGAACAATAACACTGGAAGTAAATGCGGTATGGCCACAAAAAGAATTAGATCAGGCGTTTTGTCATAGCGTAACCATTCGGCTGTTAGATAAAGATAGATTTCAATATGTATCCAATTATGTATCAAGGTCAGAAATAGAGGTTACCTGGTATACGGAAAGATTATCAGACGAAAAGTGGGAGGAATGTTATGGAGATAATTGATATGATTACAAAAAGAAAACTGAAAAAGATGATGAGCGTTTTATTTATTTCGGGATGCTTTTTCATAGGAAATACAAAATGTAAAGGGGCTGATTTAGAATATATTTCACAGGAAACTGCGAATTATGCTGTACAAGAAAGAGGATATGATTTGCCAGTAGATGAAGTCGTGAAAGAAGAAGCTATTGAAGATTGTAAGAATGTTATGAATCAGATGAAAGTCATTTATCAAAAGGCGGATAAAGGGACTTCATCGAATATAGTAGTTTCTGAGACAGTAATGGAAGAAATGCAGGAAGTATTAAAGGAAAAAAATGTCCCCGTTATTACATCAGCACCGTATTCAAATATGGCTAATTATTCTAAAATGGAAGAATTTCTTTTCAGGGCAGAACAGGATCTGACAGGAGATATCGTCTTATATAGGATTAACAGGGATGGTGGGATAGAAAGACTCAAATTCAATTATGATGGGACAGATATGTATTTGCTGGCTGTGAAAGCTGTTTGGGGTATGAACGACAATCCATCTATTGTATATGTTTCGTATACAAGGATAGAAGAATGGAAATATACAGAAAAAGGCTGGTTTGGTTATACGCTATGCGTTCCAAAGTATCCGGAAGTATCAGAAGCGGTTGATGGCAGTTCTATGATAAGAATTAAACCTTTAAGTGATGAATGCAGGGAAGTTTCAAAGAGGTGTGTGTATTTGCTTGGATATCAGGGGAATAATCTTTTATGTTCTGATTGGGATAGATCTGATATGGAAGGGTTAGATTATAATGGTTTATATGAATATTTATATCGAATGAAATACGGGGAGAGATATGAGTTTTCAGGTAACTCAAGTGGAATTCCGGCAGAAGAGTTTGAAAATCTGATAATGGAGTTTTTGCCGATAACAGCAGATCAAATTAAAAAATGGGCAGTATTTGATTCGGAACATCAAACTTATGACTGGGAACGATTAGGCTGTTTAAATTATAGCCCTACTCATTTTGGAACATCTTTACCGGAGGTCGTTGAAATAAGAGATAGCGGAGAGGGAAACAGTGTGTTGGTTGTTGATGCTGTATGTGATACATTTATATGTAATGATGCCGTTATTACAAGTGAGCTGACTGTTAAGTTCAACGATGATAAGAGTTTTAAATATATGGGGAATAAAATTCTGAATAATGGTACGAAAGAAGTTCCCAAATATCAATATAGAATAAAAAGAAAGAACTGATAACAACTATCAGCCCTTTCATATTTGTTAATTCCATATATGTAATTTTTTTAAGATATCAGAAGTGATTTCAAATGCTTTTTTGCCAGTTGCATTAGAATCACTTTGGATATTGGTTGCAAAATAATAGCTGTTATCGGAAGTTTCTACATATCCGATAAACCAGCCGTTGATATCCTGTCCGTTGACACGACCGGTTCCAGTTTTTCCGTAGAAATTACCATTAGGTGTACTGGCAATTTTTATAGCATTTTTAACAGAAAATACATTTTGGAAATTTAGATGGAATTCATTTGTGTTAAATTTTTTTAATAATGTTACTTGCTCTAAAGGCGAGATTTTTAATGAAAAATCGGACCAGTATAAATCCAGATTTGAACTGGTTGTTTGGTTTCCATATTCTATTTTATTCAAAAATTCCTGGACTCTGTTAATTCCGAGCTGCGAATCAATTGCCTGGAAATACCAGTTAACGGAATTTTGCATAGCAGAGTTTAAATCCTGATCAGCTTCCCAGGATGGAAAAGGAAAGGCATCACCATTCCATGTCATGGAAGAGTGTTCTGGTGTGATGATTCCGGATTCCAACCCTAATAATGCATCGTATATTTTGTAGGTAGACTCTGGCGGAATACGTTTGGTGGCTTCTTCAAGATCGTATATTTTCCAGGAATCCAAATTATTGTCATACAAAACAAATGATCCATCATATGTTCCAAATGTTTCGGATATATCTAACAGGGAGATATTTTTGTCTGTATCACTAAAATGATATACGTTTTGAGTAGAGGCATCAATGGATAAAATGGGTGTACATCCAATAAAAACAGCACTAATGACCAGATAAATTATCAATGCTCTCATTTTTTGATAAAGAGTTTCTTTCCTAAAAACGGCGATGTTGAGAATACGTCGTTTCATCTGCCTGAAATTTCCGGACATTCCAACTGCCAGTGGAGAGGAAAAAGAGGATATTTTTTCTGCAAAATTAATCAGTGTAGTTCCATAAGCTTGGTATTCATCAGCAGAAATCATCTGCAATACAGCAGAATCACAGGCTATTTCACGGTCACAGAGAATTTCTTTTAAAGTGTACCAAACAAAAGGGTTAAACCAGTAGAGTATATTACTTATGACCATGAGGAAGCCAATAAATGTATCTTTGTGACGGTAATGCTGTAATTCGTGTAGCAGCATAAAACGCATATCATCAGGATTCAGTTCGGAAATTAAATGGATGGGAATGTAAATTCTGGGATGTATTATTCCGATTAAAACTGGTGATTTTAAAAATGCAGTACTGTAGACTGATACTGGGTGAGAGATTTTAAGTTCCTTTAAACAATTGTAATAAATAGTTTTTACCTGCTGATTTTGAAGCGGGAGAGCAGATCTTTTTATGGAACGTACATAGTTTAATGAATGAAGGGTGAGGACTGACATAATCATAACACCCGTTATCCATATTAGAAAGAGTATGGTATTCAAGCCTCCAGAAAATTGACTACTGATGGAAACTGAAAAATCATTCACCTGGTTTAACAAAATATTTTGTGTATTACTGGTAAGTTCGGATAGCGTGTCGGTACCAGAGTTAAGTCCTGAGTCAGTTTGAAAAAAATGTAACCATGAAAAAAGTTGTGAGCCATGAATCTGTACAGGAAAAAATGGCACGGCAAGTAATAAAAATAAAAGAAAACAGAGATGGTACTGTGTAGTCGCAGATAAATATTTTTTCAGAAGTTTTTTTGTTCCGATTATTACAAGTGTAAAAATACATATGAAGATATTACTGATTAAAAAGTGGATGATCCAGTTGCTCATTCAAAACCTCCTATTTCTGATGTTTTGATAATAAATGGCGTAAGTTATCAATTTCTGTTGAAGAGAGCTTATCGTCTTCAAGGTAAGAAGCCAGCATAGAAGAAAGATTTCCATTATAATATCGCTTTAAAAAAGAATTGCTTTCCTGGCGTATATATTCATCTTCTTGGACTAATGGAGTATAGACAAATACCCGGCTTTGTTTTTCGCAGGAAAGAGCTTTTTTGGAAACAAGTCTCTTGATAAGAGTTTGAATTGTTTTTGGACTCCAGCTGGTAGTTAGAGTAAGTTTTTCTGTAATTTCATTTGTATTGATGGGAGCATATTTCCATACAATTTTCATAACTTCAAATTCGGCTTCTGAAATCTGGGGTAGTGACATAATAAAATCCTCCTGCTAAATCCTACATATGTAATAAATATATTATATTACTTGTAGAAGAAAAAAGTCAAATGGCAGATGATATATAGAATATAAAATTAATAATGTAGAGGCAATAAAGGTGAAAAAGATAGAAATTATTGAGAGAATCACAGATGCTAATGGAAGCATAAGTGAAAACATATTGACTAGCTGGGAACATAAAAACCAATTCATACCGGAAATTATAAGGTTTGGAGAATTAAAAATATATCTACAGGAACGAATTGTTAAAAAGAATGATAGTGATGTTCATCTTTCAAAATATGAATATGATATTTTACTTTTTTTAGCGAAAAGTCCAGGTAGAATATTTGGAAAAGAAATGGTTTATGATCTGGTATGGAATGAACCTTATTCCGGTGATTATAATGTGGTTATGCGACATATCTGCAATATCAGAGAAAAAATAGAAGATGATCCTGGACAACCATTATATATACAAACAGTACGAGGTGTAGGATATCGGTTTAATGGGAATTTAGGCAGCGAGTGAAATCGCTGCCTATTATTATGGTTTTACAAAGAAGGGAGTTGGTTATGAGAAGATCTTTGTATTTCAGGAGCATCCTGTTTGAGATATTTGGACAGGTTTTGATGTATCAATTCCAACTCTTTTATTTCTTGCTTAAAAGAAACGTATTGAGTATTTAGAGATTCTTTTCTGGAAATAAGATCTGCAATTTGCTCTTGCAACTTATTGGAATTAAGATGTTTCAGGTTTATACCATTTTCCTGTAAAATATGTTCAGCACCCGCGAAAAGAATAATTTGAGATTCATATTTACGGAAATAACGATCTGGATCTTTGGAGCTTTTATAATGGTCGTCGTAAATTTTATTTTTCTGATATTGTTCGGCATATTTTAGCATTTCTCGAAGATGGCGTATCTGAGACTCGAGAGAAACAACAGAGGTATTTACCTCTTTTTGCTGCATATGTAACAAGGCTATGCGGTCTTCAAGTTCTGAAAAATTATGTAGATTATGTGTGA
>NZ_QUIO01000074.1:0-8675 GCF_003480145.1 Ruminococcus sp. AM42-11
CTCATAGCAGTTACCCGCTACTTTGTAGATATTAGACTCAACTGACGGAACAGCAGGTCTTACACCTTACGGTAAGACAATAAATGTAGTGACTTTCAAGTCACACAAATGAATTTGCGTCACTGTGTAAAATCTTTCGTTCCACAGGATTCACCTCTCTTATATTAAGAACGTATGTTCTGTTTTCTTATTATATAGCCTCACTTATCGGATGTAAAGTGGTAAATGTTTCTTTTACTCCCTTTTTTTCGTTGTGTCCAATTTATCGGAATAAACCCTTGGTTTTAATACCGATCCTATTTTCCATTTTGTGCGAAAATAAAAAGGCTGGTTCTGTGAATGATTCACATACCAGCTTTTTTCGGGATTCTATTTTCAAAACAAAGACTGCTGCTCATAGGGCGTATAGCGTTCTAATGAAACCGGCTCCTGCTGCAAGAGTTTTCCTGCACTTTCCTTTTCACTAAGCCAGGGAACAACCTGGCTGCTTTCCAGAACCAGCGGCATTCGGTCATGTACCAGTTTCATGGAATCATTGGCCTGTGTCGTAAGAATGATAAAACGGTCTTCCATACCAAACCGGTCATAAAATCCTGCCAGATACATGGTATTCCCATCTTTCCGGTAAAAAGTATTCTTTTCCTTCTGATGGTTCCATTCATAGAAACCGCTTACTGGAATCACTGCCCGGTGATAGGAAATCCCATTCTGAAAGATCCGCTTCTCTTTTACAGACTCTGCCCTGGCATTAAAAATGATGCCTTTTTTCTGCCAGCCTGGATACCCCCAGGTTTTTTCGGTCAGGCAAAGCCTTCCCGGCTCTTTCCATACAAGAACGGGAGCCGTTTCCGTAGGATGAATGTCCCCGGTCTGGATTTTTTTCTTTACGTTCTGCTCAACCAGGGAGACAATCCGTTGTAGATCCTGATAGGTTTCTTCTGAGATGTAATATCTTCCGCACATGTTCTATCCCTCTTTCATCCATACTATAAAGTTTCTTTACTTCTCTTAGTATTTCTTTTATTAAAAGGAATCTTCGATAGCTCCCATTTAGAGTTTTGCCTTAATATCAGCAACCGCAACCAATACGGCTTCCCCGCTGATCTTTATCCTTCCTTTATCCAGAAGTTCAAGGTAAAGATATCCCCCACGTCTGGATGCCTGATACGCTTTAATCGCAGGCTTGTTCAAAACTCTGGACCAGTACGCAGCGATCTGGCAATGCGCAGACCCACATACAGGATCTTCTGCAATGGATAGTTTCGGACAGAAGCTTCTCGAAACACAGTCCACATTTATTCCTGCAGCTGTAGCGTTCTGGATCCTGCCCTCGATTTCCTTTAAAAGTGTCTGGTCAGGCTGCATCTTCCGTACCTGCTCTTCCTTTTCAAAGACACAGATCAGATCAAGCCCCAGAACTGCTTTTTGTGGCCGTACCCCGAATGCCCTTTCCATTGCATCCGTAACTGGTATCTCACAAAGTTCATAGGTTGGAAAATCCATTTCATATAGATTTTCGTCTTTCCTGACCGTCAGCTTTCCACTAAGGGTATGGAATGTAACAGCATCGCTTTGGGGTTCATAATAATTCAGGATCACAAAAGCAGAAGCCAGTGTTGCATGCCCGCATAATTCCACTTCCGTTCCCGGTGTGAACCATCTTAAATGGTAGCCTTTTTCTTCTTTTACAATAAATGCTGTTTCGGAAAGATTGTTTTCCATGGCAAGCTTCATCATAGATTTCTCAGGCGGCCAATGATCCATCACACAAACCGCTGCCGGGTTTCCGGAAAACGGTTCATTTGTAAAAGCATCCACGATATATTGCTTCATTTCTTTACTTTTCTCCAATCCTAACGTACAATTTTCATTTGAACTATCAAAATCTATTTTAATTTTCTGCAAAGTAATGTTTCAGCGCATATTCAAAATGAAGGTTGAACTTTGCTGCCGCTTCTTTGCTTACCTGTAATTCTGGCTTTAGCATATCAAAAGCATGCTTCTTTAATTCAAGGATTTTCTTCCTGATTTCTTCCATAACTAATTTAAACGCCTCATCGCTTTTTCCCGTTGGATCTTCCAGTCCCCAGTTATCGTCAAAAGATCTGCCAATAAACGGGCATCCGACATTGCATCCCATGGAAATCACAATATCAGGCGTGGGGATATCGCAAATCAGTTTGCTGTACTGACCATCTGCTTCCATATCTATTCCATATGATTCTTTCATAATCCGGACCGCATCCTGATTGATCTGCGGTTTTGTCTCTGTACCAGCCGAATAGCTTTCAAATACATCTGATGCCAAATGCTTTCCGAATGCTTCTGCTATCTGGCTGCGGCATGAATTATGGACACAGATAAAAGCTACCTTTTTCTTACTCATAGAATAGTCCCCTTCCTCTTATATCTTACTCTTTTTCCATAATTTTACAGTTTCTCCTGGTGCTCGTTTCATTTTCTGCTCCAGCTTCTTTCCATAATTTTCCTTCTTTGTAGTGCTTCCGGCAAAGCGCCACATAGCTTTCATTGGAGCCAAGCATGATCTGCGCACCCTCCCGTACAATTTTTCCATTTGCATACCGGGTATTACACTGTGCACGCTTTCCACACCAGCAGACAGTCGGCACCTCTTCTATGACATCTGCAATCTCCATCAGACGTCTGGAGCCAGAAAATAAGCGGTTGCGGAAATCGGTGCGCAGTCCATAGCAGATCACTGGAATATTATAAAAATCCACAAGGTCGGACAAAGTGTCTATTTTCGCTTCCGAAAGGAACTGTGCTTCATCTACCAGAACTGCATCCACTTTCTTTCCCTGATAACTGTATTCTTTATTTCCTTCTTTCCAGGTTTGGGAAATCTCTTTTAAAAATTCATCCACGTATTCTGCTGAAGCAGACAATCCCATACGGGACTGGATCTTGCGTTCTCCATCCCGGTTGTCTGTTCTTGGTTTTAACAAAACGGCATACTGACCGCGCTCTTCGTAGTTATAACGGACCATTAGTATGTTTGCTGATTTCGAGCTTCACATTGCTCCGTAGCGGAAATATAATTTTGCCATTTTCAGACTCTCCTTATGCTCAGTGTTCTTTCAAAAGCTTTTCCATATAGCTTTTCCTTCTATCAATCAAATTTCAGAACCAGTTGTCCGTCGATCCAGCTTTTCTGATCCGCCTGATGTATTTTATCATCCGCTTTTAAATTTCCAATCAAAAACGGGGATTTCGGATCATGCAAAGCATAATTCTGACGAACCGTTTTGGTATCATAATTAGCATAACAATATTTGCATCCATGAAGGCAGGTATTATATGCTCCAATATCATTTCCCATAAAACAGGCACATTCTTTCCGTAGTGGCTGCTTTTTCGGTATATCCAGCGTGGTATGGAGGGCTTTTTCGTATGTTTCCTGTGTCATACAGCCATTGCAATCTGCCCCATAACAGGCTAATTCTGTTCCTTCTCCACAGGGATATACTTTCATTTCATGTGCCGCGGCTATCTGTATCATGGTTTTCCCAAGTGACAGACGTTTTTCTTTTGGTACAGCTTGGGCTTCCGGAAAATTTCTTCTCACTTTCTGGTACAGGTCGATGAAACTGATCACGCAGGTATGGGTATAGCCCTCAAGGGCCTGTGCGATCTGTGTAAACTTTTGGATATGGACCTTTGGCGTATAAGTCTCATTCAGGAATATAGGGTCATAACGCCATCCCATGGAATCCGGTCCTGTAATCTCAGCCAGTTGCCGAAATGTATCTATTACCGCTTCTACATCTGGAACCAGAGGCTCTATTTCTTTTCCATAAGGGGTAATGGTAACGAACCAGTACATTCCATATGTTTTCAGTAAATCCATGTGTGAAAGCATAGGCGCCGGATTTTTCGAGCAGAACGCAATCAGATCTACCACAGAAGGCGAAAAGATATATCTTGTTACCTGCTGCGGCTGGTATGGATTCCGAACCATCACGTAGCCCTCTTTTATTCGGTTACACAGCCATTCCGAAAGCTGACGTTAGATAACGATACTTTTGAAAACACTGGAAAATCAAGGTTTTTCGAGCGACGGACAAGCAGGGTATTGTACTAAAAACTGAATACGACGCAGAAGCGGCGTTTCTTACTCTCTACATGGGAGAACAGGAACGCCGCTTTTTTCATGCCCTTTGTTACGCAGTAGGGGCAGAAAAAGCCTTGCTACAAGCGGTTTTCCGGGCGCGTATCTGGCGCGGAAAGGGATTTATACCTTATCCCCCGAAACCGCGCTTCTACTGCGTAACAAATCCAAAGCAAAGGAGCTATGAACTATGGCAGTTTTCAGAGTGGAACGAAACAAGGGCTATACCGTAATGAGCAACCACCACCTACGCAACAAGGAGCTTTCCCTAAAGGCAAAGGGGCTGTTGTCGCAAATGCTGTCACTCCCCGAAGATTGGGACTACACCTTGAAAGGCTTATCCCTTATCAACCGGGAGAAGATAGACGCTATCCGCGAAGCCATTAAGGAACTTGAACGCGCCGGGTATATCGTCCGTTCAAGGGAGCGCGACGAGAAAGGACGCTTGCGGGGCGCGGACTATGTGATATTCGAGCAGCCGCAGCCGCCTACGCCGGATTTACCTACATTGGAAAATCCAACATTGGATAATCCAATGCAGGAAAAACCAACATTGGAAAAACCTACGTTGGAAAATCCAACGCAATTAAATAAAGATATACAAAGAACTGACTTACCAAAAAAAGAAAAATCAAATACAGATTTATCAAGTACCCATTCCATTCCTATCCTTTCCCCTAACCCCTCTCCTTGCAGAGAAGCGGCTGCGCCGCCGGAACGGAAAGGAACGGAAGCGGCAGCACAGAGCGCAGTTGATATATACCGGGAAATCATCAAGGACAATATCGACTACCACATTCTCAAACAGGACATGAAGTTTGACAGTGACAGGCTGGACGAGATTGTAGACCTCATGCTTGAAACCGTATGCACCGCCAGAAAGCGGGTACGGATTGCGGGGGACGACTACCCGGCAGAGCTTGTGAAGTCAAAGTTTATGAAACTAGACGGCGAGCATATCCGCTTTGTGCTTGACTGTATGCGGGAGAACACAACCAAAATCCGCAACATCAAGCAATATCTGAAAGCCGCCCTTTTCAACGCCCCGTCCACAATCGGCAACTACTACACTTCCCTTGTCGCCCATGACATGGCAAGCGGCGCACTGTCACCGAAAAAGCCGCAGTACGGCGACCCGGACTATTATTCATGCAATGAGGCGAAAGCCTGTAACCACCCACAACCACAAAAGGAGGATTTTATTATGGCACAGAAAATGACAGGAGCATTGGTATTTGACGAGCGCACCGACCGTTACGACATCCGCTTTGACTTAAACAGCTACTACGGGGGCTTGCATTGCGGCGAGTGCTTTGACGTATTCGTGCGGGGCAAGTGGAAGCCGACCCGGATTGAGTACGGCGACAACTGGTATCTTGTGGGTATCAGAGCCGAGGACTTGAACGGGCTGCGGGTGCGTATCTGACCGCCGCCCCATAAAGAAACGCGAAAGGAGGACGCGACAAATTGCAGGACGAAGTAAACGAAAAGACCATAGCCCTTTACATCAAGACCGGGAAGCTGACCGCGCAGACGCTCCAAAAGGCAATGAAAGCCATACTGTCAAAGGGCAAAAAGCAGCTTGCAAAACCGCCACAGGGCAAGCAGAGCTTAAAGCAGCTTATGAAGCAGAACGCGGGCGTTTCCAACATTGAGATTACCGAGGGCAATATCAAAGCCTTTGAGAGTACGGCGAAAAAGTACGGTATCGACTTTGCGCTGAAAAAGGACGCGACGGAAAGCCCGCCCCGCTATCTGGTTTTCTTCAAGGGGCGGGACGCGGACGTACTGACCGCAGCCTTTAAGGAATTTTCCGCAAAAAAGCTGACACAGGAGAAAAAGCCCTCAATCCGAAAGCTGCTCTCTACCCTCAAAGAAGCTGCACAGGGCAGAAACGCGGAACGGGCAAAGGTCAAGAACAAGGACAGGGAGGTATCGCTATGAAGCCGGAAATCAAGAAGCTGCTTATCCTAAATCTCCCGTATCTGCTCTTTGTCTGGCTCTTTGATAAAGTGGGCGCGGCTGTCCGGCTCTCCCCCGGCGCGGACGCAAGCGCAAAGCTGCTACATCTTGGGGACGGTTTTACCGCCGCCTTTTCCAGTATCGCGCCGAGCTTCCACCCGGCAGACTTAGCTTTAGGCATTGCGGGGGCGGTCATTGTCCGGCTGATTATCTACACCAAAGGCAAGAACGCGAAGAAATACCGCCGCGGGACAGAATACGGTTCGGCGCGTTGGGGCGGGGCTGACGACATAAAGCCGTACACCGACCCGGTATTTGAGAACAATATCCCCTTAACGCAGACGGAACGGCTCACCATGAACAGCCGCCCGAAGCAGCCGAAATACGCAAGAAACAAAAATATCCTTGTAATCGGCGGTTCCGGCAGCGGCAAGACCCGGTTCTTTGTGAAACCGTCGCTCATGCAATGTACGTCAAAGGATTTTCCAACGTCGTATATCGTCACTGACCCGAAAGGAACACTGATTTTGGAAACCGGGAAAATGTTACAGCGGTACAAATACCGTATCAAAGTGCTAAATACGATTAACTTCAAAAAATCCATGAAATACAATCCCTTTGCCTATCTGCGGAGCGAAAAGGACATTTTGAAGTTAGTCAATACCATTATCGCCAACACCAAAGGCGACGGGGAAAAATCCGGCGAGGATTTCTGGGTGAAAGCGGAAAAGCTCTACTACACCGCGCTAATCGGCTACATCTGGTATGAAGCCCCGGAGGACGAGAAGAACTTCACGACGCTGCTTGAGATGATAAATGCGTCGGAAGCCCGCGAGGACGACGAGGATTTCCAGAACCCGGTTGACCTCATGTTTGAACGTCTGGAAGAAAAAGACCCGGAACATTTTGCAGTCAAGCAGTACAAAAAATACAAACTTGCGGCGGGCAAGACCGCAAAAAGCATACTTATCTCATGCGGCGCGAGGTTAGCCCCATTCGACATTAAGGAGCTGCGGGAGCTTATGGAAACCGACGAAATGGAGCTTGACACCATAGGCGACAGAAAGACCGCCCTTTTCGTCATCATCAGCGACACCGACGACACTTTTAACTTTGTCGTTTCAATCCTTTACACACAGCTATTCAACTTGCTTTGTGACAAGGCAGATGATGAATACGGCGGGCGGCTTCCCGTCCATGTTAGGTGCTTACTTGATGAATTTGCGAATATCGGGCAGATACCAAAGTTTGAAAAGCTCATTGCAACGATACGGAGCCGGGAAATATCCGCGTCAATCATCTTGCAGAGCCAGTCACAGCTAAAAGCCATTTACAAAGACAACGCCGATACCATAGTCGGCAACTGCGACACCACGCTTTTCTTGGGCGGCAAGGAGAAAACCACCCTTAAAGAAATATCGGAAATTTTAGGAAAAGAAACGATAGACAGCTTTAACACGTCCGAAACAAGGGGGCGGGAGCTTTCGCATGGGCTGAACTATCAGAAATTGGGAAAGCAGCTTATGACGGAAGATGAAATTGCAGTCATGGACGGAGGGAAATGTATCTTGCAGCTACGCGGGGTGCGCCCGTTCTTTTCGGACAAATTCGACATAACGAAGCACCCGAAATACAAGTACCTGTCCGACGCAGACCCGAAGAACGCCTTTGACATGGAAAAGCACCTTAAACGCCGCCCCGCCATTGTCAAGCCCGACGAGGTTTTTGACTATTACGAGCTTGACGCGGCAGACTTACAGGAGGACGCAGACCATGAGGAAACGTAGCGCAGAGGAAAAACAAAAGCAGCTTGAACGGTTTTTAATGAATGTTGCGGAAGCCGCCGACGCTGCATTATGGGAGTATTGGCGGGAAAAGGAAGCGGAACACCGCCGTTTTGCAACGGAGTATGTCACGCGCCGGGGGCTTATCCCGCAACAGTGACAGCATGGCAGACCGCCGGGGGACAGGGGAAGCTACACTTCCCCTACGCTGCCTTGCGGCAGCTACCCCTTTGTGAACTTGCGGGAAGCGAACACCTTGCTACGCAAGCTATTCACTTCCCGCAAGTCTGAAAAAAACGTCCGGCAGCACAGCGGAACACAGAAAGGAGCGATTGAAGCAATCACATCTATCCATACCGGCTACATGATACGCGCCCCCACTTTCCGGCGCAGTACACAGCGGCAGGAGCCGCACCCCTTACAACTGAATACCGCCGCGCCGCAGAACTTACGCAGCGCGGGGACAGCCGCCTTTACCAGAGGGCGGTTTTTTTGTGCGGCGGCGACCATACGCTGACCGCCTTTTGTCCGCTTGCCGGACAGCCGCAGACGCGGCAGAAAGGATATATTTATGGCATTTTTCAATAGCGCAGTAGACGTTTTGCAGACCCTTGTTGTAGCACTTGGAGCCGGGCTTGGTATCTGGGGCGTAATCAATCTGATGGAGGGCTACGGCAATGACAATCCGGGCGCAAATGCTCATGTACAGTAAAGAAGCAAACAACCGAAAACAAGAGATAGACCGCCAGCACCACACTATTCCGAACCAAAGAGCAAACGACAAGCACCATGGAAATGTG
>NZ_QUIO01000075.1:0-8660 GCF_003480145.1 Ruminococcus sp. AM42-11
ATCTTGTTTTATAAGATTTAATCATATACACCCCTGCCTATATTTTAACACAATGAAAGGAACCTGCGAACAGATTCCTTTCCATTTTTTTCTTAAGTTTATGATGTTGCCTTTAGCCGGTAATCATACCCAAGGAAGCTATCTTTTTCCTTATCGATGAACAGGGTATATAAAGGTCGTCTTCCACCTGCAGTTAAAATATCCGTAAAGAAAAAACCAATTTTTAAAATGTTTTCGTCCATTTCAGCCTGAAGGAACAAACCAATTGGATACTTCATTTTCTCATAAGCCATATTCCCGATAACTGGAATATCACTTTCTGCCGCCAAAACCATCTCCTTTGATGGTTCCAATACCTTCATTTTTTTAAGCTTTCGTTTTTCCATTTCATTCGTCCTTTCCGAAGTTATTTTATAAATCCAGGGTTAACTGCTCAGCCTCATCCTTATGCTCATTTGCCGTAACCCACTCCTGTTGCAACGCTTCAATCTGTTCAGCAGACAGTCTCTTCTTCATAAATCTTTGTTCCGTATCGTTCAGAGACTCCCAGCCCTTTTTCACAAGCTTTCTTTTTGCCTGCTCCAGGCGTTTCTCTTTTCGTTCCTGTTTCCACTTCTTCTTCGCTTTCACAGAATCTGCCTCATATCCAACATTTATTCCAGCTTTCTCATCCTCAAGATCCTGTGCCGTATCGCGCGTCAATCGTGCAGCAACTCTAATGTTCAAAATTTCCACTTTCAAATCCGGATCATACAATGCCTGCATAGAATAGCCATTCTGCCATTCCTTATCAAAAATATCCTCCTGGTTTCTTTTTATAATTTCCTCACAGATATCGACCGGAACCTTGCCCTGCAAAAATTTCTTTCCCCTTGTGATCGTCACTACAGGCTCCCCAGTAAAAAAGGTATCATCCTTTCGGATTGTAGATACCTTTACATCATAGTAGATATTCCCTGTCTTTTCGGAAAGAGGTCTGCCCCGCAGCGTACAGTAATCTCCTGGACCGCATATACACTTCATCGGATCATACTGCAGGCTCCATTTCTGCTTGTCGTAGTTATAGAACATGTGCAGCTTACAAATTCGGTTTTTATGCTGTTCCTTAAATTTTTGAAACAATTCTTCTTTTTTCCTGTCTGCCTGTTCTTTCAGATATTCCACGCTTTTTTTATACTGGTAATCCGATACCATATGGCAGACGCAAAATTCATCTTCCTTTAATAATGGATGATTCCGTTCACAATCTTTCTTATGCCATGGGCATCGGAATGCCACATTATCGTTTTCAAAGCAAAATGTCTCATTCATATACTCCAAGCGGTCTATACAATTTTCCCATTTCACATACAGCCCACAGCCGGACATAAAAGTTTTCTCTTCCAGATACTCGTCGGTATAAACAAATCCACCATCCGAATTTTCAAGGGGGGATTTTCCCATCTTTCCGATTCCAATTCGAACATAGTCGGGATGGTTTTCTGTCGTATATCCTTGAAGAAGCAGCTCCTGCGTCAATAAATTGTATTTGTATTCCTCGGACATTTTCATCTCCTCTTAACGACAGATACGGCAGGAAATTCCTGCCGTATCCCGTTCCTTGTCATTTAATTTTCCTCATCCATACGGATTGTTGTAACTAACATTTTCATACTGCCTCGAAGCATAATAAATTTATCCTCTTCCTTGCAGTAATAATAGACCTTATCCGTTAAAAACTCCTTTTGGAATGTCATTCTTGCATTAGAAGTTCTTAGTAAATTCTCAAGTTCTTCCAGGCTGCAAAGTTTTGAACTGTATATCAGGGCTTCATGGACACTGCTAAATACCACATAAAAACCCCCGTCCATGAATTCCACCAGTTTCTTTATCACGCCTGGATACAGAACTGCCACAGCACCATTTGAGAGTCCTTTTACGCTAAGACAGATTCCCTCCTTCTTTTTCTTATCCGAAATAAAATAAGGATCCATATTCAGGAAGTCCTCACCAGCATAACCCGGAGTGTACATCATTTTTTTGAAATCATAGATTCTTGGAGGCAATATACGATAACTGTTTAAAAGAGCCTCGTGTAAAACATCGTCTTTTTCCAGGCCCCATGCTTCCAAATATTCCGATCTGACTTTCAAATATGTAATCCCATTCTTCAAGGTTCCTGCATGCACATATAACGTGATTGCAATGTCTCCCATTGTTTTATATACGGCATTTTTCAGTTCATGTCTGTGCTGATCCAGGTTCAAAAGCCCCAGAAAAAGATGTTCCTTGACTTTTTCATAATCATTCAGATATCTGGTATTTTCCATATTTCCTACTCTATCCAGATCACACTTCACCCTTGCTTCTATGTTTTCCATGGAAGTCCCCTCTACATAATCCTGATAAAGTTCTTCCACAAAAATCCCGCAGATGTCTTTTCCAGAATCAGTTTCAGCGCAGACTACAAATAACCGATCCCCATTTGCGGTTATTCCGGTTTTCTCTTTTTTCTTAAAGAAAACATAGTCCTCTGGGAGATGAGTAGCTTTTATGATCCAGTTTCGTAATTCCTGCACAAACTGTTCGTATGTTAAATTTACGTGCATACTAAGTTTTCCTTTCTTATAATTCTTCAAATGTTTCCGAACATTCTCATACCGGAACAAGTTCAACACGGCCGACAGGTAAGGTTACCCTTGATACCACCTTATCCCATTTTGCAATTTTCCTGGTGCATCTGTCATAGTAATATATTTCATCTGCCAGAAAATCTTCGTCTGGGGTAGCATCTTCAATTGTCTCTTTCAGGATTCTTTCCAAGCCTTCTGGATAACACTTGCTCTTCGGATGAATCATCGCTTCGTGAATGCTTGTAAATACAATATAAAAATCATCATCCAAAATTTCTGAAAGTTTTTGTGCCACTCCAGGCAAGAAAACAGCCACAGCTCCATTTGTACGCTTATCCGTTGATAAACAATAGCCTACGCGTTCGCCACACAACCTCATTCCATAATTATCGTAGCCATAGGCCATAAAGTCCTCTCCATCATAATCAGGATTTAAAACTAAACGTTCCCACTGATAAATCCTTGGTGGTGTAAGAAGATAGGTATTTAAGAGTGCATTTTCATAGACCTCATTCTCATCCAGCCCCCATTCTACCAGGCTATCTTTGCGGATTTTCATGCTCGAAATACGGCCATTACACTGACCCACTTTCATATACAGAACACAGGCTATGCCGTCCACCTCTTTATACACCGCATTTTCCAATGCCTTTTCATGTTTTTTCTTATTCAAAAGACGGATAAAAAGATCCTCCTTCACTTTTGAATAATTATTTACATTCTTTGTTTTTTCGAAGAATCCTGCTTTACTTAGTTTTTTAATTTCTTCTGTAACAGTATCTCCAATTTTATCTATCGAAACACCATCCAGATAATCCTCATATAATTCTTCTGTATGAATTCCACATACTTCTTTCCCTTCTGAACTTACACGACATTCCACAAATAAACGGTCTCCATTCGGAGTCATTCCCTCTTCATCTTTTGCTTCAAAGTAAATCTGTTTTTCTTGCAGATTTAAAGCATCTAACAGATACCCTCTTAAGTTTTCAATAAACTTCTCATAACTTAAAATTTCACTCATAGTATTTTCATTTCCTTTCATTAGGATTCATACACATAATGCTTACTTAACTATTGTGCAGCCCTACCTGCTTTTCCAATAATCAGTGCTCTTCCGCTAAATTAACCGTAGTAAAGCTAACCTTTACTTTTTCCATATATACAGAAATCTTATCTTCGATTCTGCTATAGTAGTAGAGTTCTTCTGACAATAAATCGTCTTCATACACCATACCATTTCCATACTCGATTACCATTTCATTGAGTTCAGCCTTAATATTTTCTAAATTACTCTCATTTACACTGTAAATTACCCCTTCGTTCCTGCTTGTAAATATAATATACAAATCACTTGCCATAAGCTGTGCCAGTCTTTGAAGAACGCCAGGATAAAATACAGAAACAGCTCCATATTCTTCAGCATTTGTAGAAAGCTGAATTCCCCTAACTCTGTCACTTTTCGATAAGCAGGATGCTCCATTCTCCATAAAGGGTTCTCCCCATTCGTTCCCATGATTTGTATAAAGGAGAGGGGGTGCCATCTGGTAGGTATTTTTAAATGCCTCTTCCATAACAGCCTCTTTTGTCATTTCCCATTGTTCCAAATGCTTATTTTTTATCTTTATGCCTGTAAAATACTCGTTCGTGTTACTACGCATCATATACAGGACACAAGCGATATCGCCAACATCCTCATGCACTGCATCTTCCATCTCAAGCGAATGATTTTTCTTGTTAAGAGGTTTTACAAAAAGGTATTTTTTGATTTTTTGATAACTGTCAGGAGTCATCTTGCCCTCTAACATGCCAACCGTTTTTAGTTTCTCAATTTCCTCCTGTACAGAATAAAAAATTGATTCCATTGAACTTCCTTCCATAAAACGCTCATATAAATCTTTCACATCAATACCGCACAGTTGCTTTCCACTTAAATTTTCAAATGTCTCCACAAACAAGCGGTCCTTATTATCTATGGCTTTCTTTTTAAAAAATATTTGCTGTTCCTGTAAGTTCAAAGCATTCAAAAGCTGTTTACTTAATACCTCAACAAATTCCAAATATCCTAACTTCATCGTAATAATCCTTTCTGCGGTTTCTCTATGACCGCTGATCCAGCATCCAATTTTCAATCTGCAATTCCGTACCATTGATCTTCCTTATATCTTGCGCCATCCACACAGATCTGATTTATAATGGTGATCTCATTGCTATCTGGTTCTTCCTGGACAAAAATAAGAAGATCATTTTTCCGCCCTTTTGCTCTGGGGTTTTTTCCACGTACAACTACAAACCCGTTTTCCCCTGTGCCAGTTTCTTTACAAACCAGGCTACACCATGAGCGGTCCGGATGTATTGCCATATACGCTGCCCCTCGTAACAAAAGCGTTGGAAAATCCAATTCCTCTATCAGTTCTATCTTGGTGCATGAGATTTTCGTATCCTGGTCATCTTCATCCAGATCTCCAAATGCTTTCACAATAAAGTAAGTGGATTTTTTCCAATTTGGATAGTGGACCAGACAATCCAGCGGATTTTCCGCACAATGGAATCCATTCTGTCTGCAATTTGCTTCCGTTGTCTCATTGATCCCATATCGCTTAAATTGATAACCCCTGCAACTTAAATTTTTTTCAAACCCTTTGTATGCAATCATATTCAGGCTCCTAAATTAAATAAAGAAAGCTGCTCCGGTTCTTCTTTCTTTTGCGTTGCTGGCTTTGCTGCCACCTTTGCATCTTCCGAAACATCTTTCTTCGTATCTGAATCTTTTGATTTTGCTGACAATGTCCTGATTGATTCCGCTCTTTCCCAGGCTTTCTTTATTGTATCTTTTTCTTCCTGCGCTTTTTTCTCCATGTCTTTACGGTCATCCAACAGGTAATAGTCTATTACCCAGGCAAATACCTCTGTAGAGCCAATCGCTATACCAGCATTTTGCCCCACACCAGTTTTTCCCTCTTTCTTTGCTTTCTCCAGTGCCGTCTCATATGCTTTTTCATGGACATATTCGATACAGTGTCTCAGCGTCTTATGGGGCTGGAGGATCACATCTTTCATAACAGGATCTTTTCTGGCAAGGTCTAAAAGATACGTGCCAAGCACGGTCGCATACCCTGAATCCTGCAAAAGAAGCATTTCTTCTGTCAGTTTTTCGGTTACTGAACCGGATTGCCCCATTAATGGAACTTTCAACAGACAGCAGCTTTTTCCTGCTATAAATGCATCCGTGTCCTCTTTGGATATGAAACATTCTTTTGCAAGGCTTTCAATTGCCGCTACATTTTGACAGGTCCGGTAATGTTCTGCCAGGACATTTACTTCCTCTATGCTTTTCGCCAATTTTTCCAGCATATAAAGCTCCTCCCGTCATTATGCCGCTTTGGATGCATGATTTTCTACATTTCCTCCAGCTGCCGCTCTTTGCACTTCCTGGGATTCCTTATCAAGCTCATTCACCAGATTCAGTATTACCCGGCGTACCCAAAGGTTTCCATTCCACTTCTTTTCAAGGGTCTCCGCACTCTCAACAATGTTTTTCCACACACTATCATCCAATGCACGATGTCTGTATTTCTTGTAAAATGGATAAATCTCATACATGGCCTTTTTAACATCCACATAAATAACAGAATCCACATTAGACAACAATCCCATCAGGACCGGATGCCTGTCATATTTTTGGATCAGCTCATGGATTCCAACAGGTCTTTCTCCTGTGTACAAGCCTAAAAAGTCATTAAATATCGTTCCAACTGTATTTATATTTCTATGTTCCATTCATGTCCTCCTCTGCTCTTTTGATTCTCGCCGTTACGGTTTCCGGTAAGCATTCAAACGCTTCTGCAATTGCATTTTTACTGTATCCTTCCAGAAACAGCTTTTTCATCATTTTTTCCTGCTCTTTTTTCTTCAGCTTTTTCAGGGAGGAATCCCTGATCTTATGCTTCAGAATTTTTTTACTTAACGGATGATCCGGTCCATATTGATAGATTTTCCAGGCCTCCGCTGCATTTAGTCCGCAGACAATTGCCAGAACCAGGCAATAATAGCCTGCATACTCTTCATTTCTTATGCCCTCACCTTCTTTATAGTTCTAACATTTTTCGGTTCCCGGCATTTTCCATTTATGCATGTCCTCCTTTCTTTTCCTGTTCCATGTTTCTCATCCGACATGCTTCTATTTTTTTCGAATTATCCCTCTTCTCCTTCCTTTTGTATTTGCTCCCTTTGCCTAGATTCTGAATTTTTGACAACAAAAAAAGACACCAAAAATCCATTCCAGGTTTTTGATGTCTTTCTATATTTCTCAGATCTATTGTCTCAAATAATTGCTCCCGGTATTTTGCCAGGACAAAACTTCTTCTGCATAGGGTGCTATGCATAAACGATAATTCGATTATAGAATAGCACAATATATAGTGTGTGTCAACGTTATATTTCCATATATTGTGTGTTGTCCTGTATTCAGTCAATCTATTAGGAACAGCGTCTCTCCATAAACCACTTATCAAATTCATAATATAAGTGGCTCTCTTTCCCATTCACCATTACCGTATAACGGATCCCGGTTCCGCCTGCTTTTCGGCTTGCACAACGTTCCCTTGCAAGGACACGGTCCACATGATATTTTTCTCCATCTTCCCAGATAAATTCCACCGGGCTCATAGTCCCATCCTTGTCAAAATTCACAAGAACCTCTACATATACTTTTGCATTTTCCATTTACCAACTACCTCCCATTAAAATATCCCACCGGATGAACCGTATGTGAACTCTGCGCATCCAGGCTTGCCAGAGCTTTGTCCTGGTACACAAACGCTTTTTGGATACTGAAATACCCAAACCTTCTGCGTATCTCATCCACGGCCTGATCCATTTTTTCCTGCTTTTCCCGTTGTTCCTCGCTTATAAACAAATCAAGCTGTACTGGTATATCCGCCAGTACCAGTTTTTCCGCGCGGATACCAAGGCTTCTGATCGGATGTTGCCAGTTATAATGTTCTATAAAAAGCGCGTTGGCAGCAGCCATAATTTCATTTGTAATATCCGTAGGGCACTCCAGCTTTTTTTGCCTGGAAAATGAAAACAGCCCGCTGTCCCGGATTGTAATGGACACCACCTTGCATTTAAAACCATGTTTCCTTAGCCTTGCTGCAACACTTTCTGATAACGCCATCAATACAATCTGCACATCCAGGTTGTTTACTAAGTCTCTTGGCGTAGTCGTACTATTGCCAATAGACTTCATAGGCGCCTCATACCCTTGGGACGATACCGGAGAGTCATCCCATCCATTTGCAAAAGAATAAAGAACCAGGCCCATTTTTCCAAATAAACGCTCTAAAAACTCAGGATCCGACAAAGCAAGCTCACCAATTGTTTTAATTCCATAACGATCCAGAGTCTTCCTGGTAGAACGTCCGACATACAAAAGATCCGCAGCCGGAAGTCTCCAGAGCAATTCTTTATAATTTCCCTTTGAAAACGCTGTAATCCCATCAGGCTTTTTATAATCACTTCCCAGCTTTGCGAAGATCTTATTCCAGGAAATACCGATGCTAACTGTAATTCCCAGTTCCTTTTTCACCCGCCAGCTGATTTCCTCTGCTATTTTTCTTCCATCCCCTTTTAAAATCGCACTGTCTGTAACGTCTAACCAGGCTTCATCACATCCATACGGTTCGACCAGATCCGTGTACTCTCCATAGATTTCCCTTAGCATAGAAGAAAACTTCAGATACAGATCCATCCGTGGCGGTACAATAATAAGATCCGGGCATGCCATTTTTGCCTGCCAGAGCGCCATTCCGGTCTTCACCCCTTTTTTCTTTGCTGTATAATTGGCTGTCAAGATAATCCCATGCCTGGCTTCCGGATCCCCGCCTACTGTAAGGGGATGCCCGGCATACTCCGGGTGGTATAACATTTCCACGCTGGCATAGTCGGGTAAGAGAAGAGCATTACTGTCCTTCCCTCCCCTAAGAACCGTACGTGATAGTTTCCCATCATACGGCTCAAGCCTTATAAAGCCTATTGCTGCCACAA
>NZ_QUIO01000076.1:0-7261 GCF_003480145.1 Ruminococcus sp. AM42-11
AAGCGAAATCCAGCGCTTACGAAGACTTATGCGTGAGGGCTCTCCCGAACGCATTAGTCGCAGTTAGCGATTAGTTCGCTGGAGCGTTGCGCCGGCGAGTGAGTAATACACATTGCCCAAATGCGTCCCTCCTGAAGAACTTTTCAACACACTAAATAGCAAAACACCATATTGACAACTTTGCAAAAAATGCATATAATAATATCTTAGCGAAAGCACAATTACACAAACTTCGTCTGCGTACCAGCAATACCTATTATATACGATTAGGGCTTGTACTGGTTTCGACGGGGGTTTTGAAGTTGTGGAAGCCATCCGCAGTCTCCCGAACTGCGTAATAACGGGAAGTTCTAAATATAAACGCTGACGATCAGTTAGTAATGGCAGCCTAAGTGCTGCCCGTCAGTCCTGTTGCACTCACACTTCAGGAGTCTGGCGTCGACCTTGTGAGAAACCTTGCCGGGTAAGCTTTGCCCCGGTAGATGTATCATGAAGCTACTGAAGCAGTAAGCCTGTCGGTGGGCGTGCTGTGGAGGGAATGTTAATACAGCGACTGTGATGGGAGATGCCGCAAGGGATAGACTTTCGGACGCGGGTTCAATTCCCGCCAGGTCCATAGTGAAAACGCCGTATTTACGGCGTTTTTTCTTTTTCGTGTTGCATTTCGTGTTGCATAGTTGTGAAATGCGAATTAATTTTATCTGTAAATTTCTTTTGCTCATCGTTGATCACATTTCTGTATACAGCCTTTAGAACGGTATCTGTTTTCCATCCACCTCTTGCCATAATGTACTGATCCAGAATACCAATCGCGTGCATGATCGAAGCAGAGTAATGTCGGAGATCATGAAAACGGAATGGTATAACCATTCCTTCAAATGGACTTATTGATTGTTACAGTGCTGTTACAATATAAGCCTTTTATGTTTGGACTATTAAATTCATAGTCCATTACGTCTATACCGTCCGCGCAGGTCTGGTCTTGTAATTTCTCATATGTGCTCATGTAAACACCTCCCGCTTTAGTATATCTCAATACGTGTACAAAAATCTGTACAGTTGCTTCCACAAAAAGAAAATTGACAAATATTTCGGAGTGACATATAATATATTTAACAAGAGAACCGTTGGTCAGTGCATACCTGACCGCCGGATAAAGCATCAGCTAAAAATAGCGCCTTACTTTACCAGAGCAGGGGCGCTATTTTTTATGCGAAAAAGTAATAACAAGAGTTATGACTGCACAAAACATAATTACAAAAGTAAATAAATCACTGTATGTAACCATCAGCACCAGCCTCCTTTCACAAAAGTGTCCGGCGGCTGACATAACACCCCAACAGTTCCCTGGGTAAATATATTATATTGTCAATGTACATTCTGGCAGATATGCCGATTATTTCCTTTTGTTTTTCACAAATTCAGCAAACTGGCGAATTTCATTCAATTCGTCTTCGGTGTATTCTTTGCCATCAAAATGAGCGGCAAGAGTGGTAGGTTCGTCATTAAGTCCGAGGAGAGTATCAGCAGAAACATTTAAGCAATCAGCAATTTTCTTTATTGTATTTACGTTTGGTTCTCTATTTCCACTCTCATATAATGAATATGTAGATTTTGCTACGCCAATATTTTCTGCCACTTCTTTCTGGGATAATCCAGATCTTAAGCGAGCTTCTTTTAAATTGTCATTAAAATTGTCACCCATAATTGGTACCTCCTGATAATTCGATTATAGTTGCATATTGAAAAACTGTCAACAGGAAAGTTTGCAAAATGAAAAGAAAAGTATTGATAAATTTGCAAATAGAAATTATGGTATAATTTAAGTTTGCAAAACGCAAATAAGCGAAAGGAGGAAATGAGATGTTTAGAAATTTAGAAGCGGAACAAGCCAGATTTGGTTATACAAATCAGCAGATGGCAGACAAGTCAATGATGTTTGCAACTGACAACGAACCAAGAGAGAAAGGAGGTGACAACGATCGTAATGACGGTTATTTTTGGTTATCAGTGTCTTCGGTCGATTTGGAATTATCAGTACCTTCTTCAACAGGTGAGCATGTGTCTTGAGTCTGTGAATACTGTTTATGCAGCTCTTCGACAGTTTCTTTTAACTATGACATTTTTCTTGAAATATGTTAAGAGCACATAACTAAGTTCGGCACATAATTACGGTTATGTTCTTAAGCACATAACCGTAAAAACTGGCTGTTCTGTGACACACCAAACGGAGCCCAGGCCAGCGCTATTGTGTACACAATGGTAGAAATGGCAAAAGCCAATGGAGTAAACGTCTATCACTATCTTACCTATCTGCTGGAAAAACTGCCTGATGATTGGATGAGTGATGATGAATTAGAACTTCTGGCGCCATGGAACGAAACTGTCAAAGCTGAGATCGAACGTCGTGCAAACGAATCAAATCAATCATATGTGAATTGTCAAGGTGCTCCGGCTACTGAAAAGTAGTCGGGGATTTTTCTTACAGAGAATATTTAAATAAATATGATGTAAACAAAGACGCATGAGTGTGGAGTGTGTGATTGAGAAATTTCAGAAAAAGTGAAAATCAGTCAGGGCCCCCTTTGGGGAGTCCCTGACTAAATGTAGCTATTCCTCAAATTCCGCAATCACCACATACCCACTAAGCGGTGCCTTTTCCACACTGACAATGGTTCCTTCCTTTGCCTTGATTCTCTGTGAGTTCGGATAGCAGCCGGACATGGCTACAGCAGGCTCAATGATATAGCTGTAGTTCATGTAGGACTGATATTCCGTGATCTGAATCTTATCTCCCGGTTTCACCAGTCCCGGACGCTCCATTTTAAAACTTTCCTGACGCATGTGAATTCCCTCTTTTCAAAAATTGATTTATATTTTACACTGTACTTAGAGCGTGTTTGAAAAATCATTCCCGCAATCTGCACGCCCCACTTTGCGGGAGATTTCACCCGAATTCGGGCGCCGTAGCCCGTTACGGCGCCCTCATCCGAGCGAAATCTCCCACAAATTGTGACGCACATCTTGCAGAAAGCCTTTTTCAAACACGCTCTAGCATAGCACAAAACAGAAAAAAAGTCATCTGTCAGAAAATGTGCTGGCGTTCACAAAATCATCATACCCCTGTGTTAAGATACAGGTGAATCGTACAAAAAGGTATAAAAACCATGCGATAAATGAGGTTGACCAAAAAGGGAGGACAAGATATGGATACATTAAAAATCCTTGTAGTGGATGATGAAAGCCGAATGAGAAAGCTTGTAAAAGACTTTTTAACAAAGAAGAATTTTCAGGTGCTGGAAGCAGGAGATGGAGAGGAAGCCATGGATATCTTTTATAAAGAAAAAGATATTGCCCTGATCATCCTGGATGTAATGATGCCAAAGATGGACGGCTGGGAAGTATGCCGTGAGGTGCGCAAGAATTCCAAAGTGCCGATCATTATGCTGACAGCAAGAGGAGATGAGCGTGATGAGCTTCTTGGTTTTGACCTGGGTGTGGATGAGTATATTTCCAAGCCATTCAGCCCGAAGATCTTGGTAGCCAGAGTAGAAGCTATCCTTCGCCGTACCGGACAGACCGGAGCGGAAGATGTGCTCAGCGCAGGGGGAATTGTGATCGATAAGGCTGCCCATCTTGCAACAGTCGATGACAAGCCTATGGATCTTAGCTTTAAGGAATTTGAGCTTCTTACTTACTTTTTGGAAAATCAGGGAATTGCTCTTTCCAGGGAAAAAATCCTTAATTCTGTTTGGAATTATGATTATTTCGGAGATGCCAGAACCATTGACACACATGTGAAGAAATTAAGAAGTAAAATGGGGGATAAAGGTGAGTACATCAAGACCGTATGGGGAATGGGTTACAAGTTTGAGGTAGAGTGATGAAGAAATCAAAGAAGCCAAAGAAAATCCGCTCCATAAAGCACCAGATCACGTTTACATTTATAGGTCTTTTATTCCTTTCCATTCTCACGATTTCCATGATCAACGGAGCATTTCTGGAAAAATATTATGTGTCAAAAAAGACGGAAACTCTTCTGGAAGCAAGGGAAGTGCTGAGTCAGATCAACACGGATTCTATGACAGAGGACGATGTGGAAAGCGAGCAGGAAGAATTGTCTTCTGAGATCATTCAGGAAAGCTCCAGGAATAATCTGACCTGGGTGGTTGTCAATGAGGATAATACGAAATATCTGTGCTGGCCGGAGAATGAAGATCAGCTGAGAAGCAAGCTGTTTTTTGGTTATGCCAGTGATCTTGACATGGATAACGGAAAAGGCACAATTCTGAAACAGACGGATAACTGTGTGGTTCAGCAGGTATATGACCGTTTCGTGGGCATGGATTATGTAGAGTGCTGGGGGAAATTTGACAATGGCAATTATTTCCTGATCCGAAGCCCTCTGGAAAGTATCCAGGAAAGCGCAAATATTTCCAATAAGTTTTATTTCTTTGTAGGAATTGTCATTATTGTTATAAGTGGAATGTGTATTATGGCAGTAACCAGAAAGCTGACCAGACCTATTTCCGAGCTGACGGAGCTTTCCCGTAAGATGACAGATCTTGATTTTGAAGCCAGATATAAAAGCAAGGCCGGCAATGAAATTGATGTGCTGGGAGATAATTTTAACAAGATGTCCAGTCAGCTGGAGCATACTATTTCCGAGCTGAAATCTGCAAACAATGAGCTGCAGAAGGATATTGAGAATAAGGTGAAAATCGATGAAATGCGAAAAGAGTTTCTGGATAATGTTTCCCATGAGCTGAAGACACCCATTGCTCTTGTGCAGGGGTATGCAGAAGGTCTGAAGGAGAACATTAATGATGATCCGGAAAGCATGGATTTTTACTGTGACGTCATTATTGATGAAGCTGCCAAGATGAATAAGCTGGTAAAGAATCTTCTTACGCTGAATCAGCTGGAATCCGGAAAAGACGCAGCTGTTATGGAGCGTTTTGACCTGACTGCATTGATCAAAGGCGTTCTTTCCACCATGGATATCATGATCAGGCAGAAAGAAGCCCGGGTGATTTTTAATGAGACAGAGCCTCTTTATGTCTGGGCAGATGAGTTTAAGACAGAAGAAGTTGTGACGAATTATGTAAGCAATGCCTTGCATCATCTGGATGGAGAAAAAATTGTGGAGATCAAAGTCCAGAAACAGGAAAACAGAGTGAAAGTAACGGTATTTAATACCGGAACCCCAATCCCGGAAGCCGATCTCCCGAATTTGTGGAACAAGTTCTACAAGGTAGACAAAGCCCGCACCAGAGAGTATGGCGGAAGCGGAATCGGACTTTCTATTGTAAAGGCTATTATGGAAGGTATGAATCAGCAGTACGGTGTTCAGAACTTTGATAACGGGGTGGAATTCTGGTTTACCCTGGATCGGAAATAAAGTAAAAATAGTCAATCTTCAGGCTGGAAATCTGGTGCTTGAAAGAGAAGATAATTGTAATTTTTCATAAAAAAAACAGTGTTAATCTGGAAAGACAATACAAACTAACAAAACAGGCGGCAGCATGGAATTAGCTCTTTGCAACCGCCTGTTTTTGCGTTATACTGTAAGAATATGAAAGTGTATGTTCAGCAATATTGTGCTTTGGGAAGGCAGTATTTGCTGATTAAAAGCATTTATATGATGGCAGAAAATGCTGCACACAATAGACGCAGTATTGACGAAAAACAGACAACAGGAGGAGCCCGAATGATAGCAATAATTGACTATGATGCAGGCAATATAAAAAGTGTGGAAAAAGCCCTTCATTACCTTGGAGAGGAAACTGTAGTTTCCAGAGATCCTCAGGTATTACTGAGTGCAGATAAAGTAATTCTTCCAGGTGTTGGAAGCTTTGGAGATGCCATGAATAATCTGAATAAATTCGGACTTGTTCCTGTGATCCGGGAGCTTACAGAGAAAGGAACTCCATTCCTTGGAATCTGTCTGGGTCTGCAGCTCCTTTTCGAATCCAGTGACGAAACTCCGGGAGTGGAGGGACTTGGAATTTTGAAAGGTAAGATCGTGAAGATTCCCCCGGCTCCTGGACTTAAAATTCCTCACATGGGATGGAATTCTCTTCACCTTCAGAATGATGGCCGCCTGTTTAAAGGAATTCCGGAAGAGACTTACGTCTACTTTGTTCATTCCTACTACCTTCAGGCAAAAGAACCTGAAATCGTGAAGGCGACTGCGCAGTATGGCGTAACTATTCATGCCTCCGTTGAAAAGGACAACATATTTGCCTGCCAGTTCCACCCGGAGAAGAGCAGCAAGTACGGTCTGAAAATACTGGAGAATTTTGCGAAGCTTGGGAAGGAGGCATAATTATGTTTACAAAGCGAATTATTCCCTGTCTGGATGTAAATAATGGACGAGTAGTGAAAGGTGTTAATTTCGTAGACCTGAAGGATGCAGGAGATCCTGTGGAAATTGCGAAAGCATACGACGCAGCAGGAGCAGATGAAGTGGTATTTCTTGACATTACAGCCTCCTGTGAACAGCGTGACACAGTAGTAGATATGGTGCGAAAAGTTGCAGCCAACGTATTCATTCCATTTACAGTTGGCGGCGGGATCCGTACTGTAGATGATTTCTGGAAGCTGCTCCGCGAAGGTGCAGACAAGATTTCTGTAAACTCCGCAGCCATTGACCGTCCGGAATTAATCCGTGAGGCAGCAGATAAATTCGGCAGCCAGTGTGTAGTAGTTGCCATTGACGCTAAGCGTCGTCCTGACGGCGGCTGGAACATCTATAAGCATGGCGGTCGTTTGGATACAGGCATTGATGCCATTGAGTGGGCGAAGAAAGCAGAAGCCCTTGGTGCAGGAGAAATCCTCCTTACCAGCATGGACTGTGATGGTACCAAGGCTGGCTACGACATCCCATTAACCCGCGCAGTATCTGATGCCGTATCCATCCCGGTCATCGCTTCCGGTGGTGCCGGTACCCTGGAACACTTCTACGAAGGCCTTACCGACGGCGGTGCCGATGCAGTTCTGGCAGCTTCCCTGTTCCACTATAAAGAACTGGAAATTTCTCAGGTGAAGGATTACCTGGCTGAAAAAGGTGTTCCGGTAAGACGATAGAATATTAAAATTGCTATTTAGTGTGTTGAAAAGTTCTTCAGGAGGGACGCATTTGGGCAATGTGTATTACTCACTCGCCGGCGCAACGCTCCAGCGAACTAATCGCTAACTGCGACTAATGCGTTCGGGAGAGCCCTCACGCATAAGTCTTCGTAAGCGCTGGATTTCGCTT
>NZ_QUIO01000077.1:0-7185 GCF_003480145.1 Ruminococcus sp. AM42-11
ACTTATGCGTGAGGGCTCTCCCGAACGCATTAGTCGCAGTTAGCGATTAGTTCATCGGAGCGTTGCGCCGGCGAGTGAGTAATACACATTGTCCAAATGCGTCCCTCCTAAAGAACTTTTCAACCCACTAAATAGTAATAGAATTTTACATAAAAAGCAAGCCAGGACAGATGTTTCCACCTGTCCTGGCTTAAATTCATTTAGTTATCTGTCTTCCTCAGAAGAACCATTCTCAGCATTCTTAGCCGCCTCCTGGGCTGCAAGACGCTCCTGAACTCTCTTACGATTTTTCTTCTTCGGCTGGGTCTGTCCATTTGCAGCTGGAGCACTTGGTGCCTTTGCACTTGAAACAGACTGTTTAACCGGAGCAGCACCAGCTGTAGCTTTTACAGTCTGAGCCTGTCCGACGCCAATTTTCTTTTTCATTACCAGCCAGAGGGCTCCGGTAATGCATACAGAAGAATAAGCACCGCAGATAATACCAACCATCAGCGGAGCTGCGAACTCACGGATGGAAGATACACCCATGATATAAAGAACAGCTACCATGATAAAGGTAGTAAGGGAAGTATAAATACTTCTGGTAAGTGTCTGTGTAATACTCTTATTTACCACTTCTTCGAGCTCATCTACGCGCTTGCTTCCGTGAAGATTCTCACGGATACGGTCGAAGATAACGATCGTGGCGTTGATAGAATAACCAACGATAGTCAACATACAAGCGATAAAAGTATTTCCTACGGAAATTCTGGAAATCGCATAGAATGTAAGGACAACAAGCACATCATGAAGAAGTGCAAGTACCGCACTTCCTGCAAAACGGATATCCTTGAAACGGAACCAGATGTAAAGAAGCATGAAAATAGTGGCAACAAAAACGGCTACTACAGCATCTCTTCTCATTTCGTTGCTGACAGTGGAGGAAATACTCTCTGCCTGGATCAGGGATTCGTCTACACCAAACTTGTCAACAAGTGCCTTATTCAGTGCCTCACGTTCGTCAAGATTCAGGGAACGTGTCTTGATGATAACCTGATTTGTTCCAACAACCTTAGTAGGCTGTACATTCTTATCTCCTGTAACCTCTTCCACTACAGGTGTAACCTCAGAATCAATGGTCTTAATGTCCATATCTTCGTTAAAGGTGACATTGGTAGAAGTACCACCTGAAAACTCAAGGCTGTAGTTCAGGGCTTTTCCGCCTGTAGCCTTGTGGATCAGCATAGTGGCTGGTCCGGCAAGGATCAGGATAATGGAAAGGGTGAAGCATAATCTTCTCTTTCCAACAAAGTTAATGACTTTCTTCTCTTCAGTCTTTCCATAGAATTTCTCATCGCGAACGCCAACTGCATATAATGCATTGATCACAAGTCTGGAAAATACCAGAGCTGTAAACATGGAAATCACAATACCAAGTGCCAGTGTATATGCAAATCCTTTAACAGAACCAGTACCCAGCCACATCAGAACGAATGCTGCGATCAGGGTTGTGATGTTTCCGTCAAAGATTGCGGAAAAAGCCTTGGAGAAACCAGCTTTGATCGCGGATCTTACGGTAGAGCCTGCACCGATTTCCTCACGGATACGTGCATAAATAATAACATTCGCATCTACTGCCATACCAATGCCAAGGATGATACCTGCAATACCCGGAAGCGTAAGGGTAATGTCAAATGCATTTAAGGTAAGCAGAATGGTCGCTGTGTAGAAAATCAGGGAAAGGCCTGCAACTGCACCAGGTACACGGTAAGCGATGATCATAAACAGAATTACGATGATCAGACCGATCAGACCTGCAATAAGGCTGGTGGAGATTGCTTCTTCACCGAGCTGTGCAGCTACAACGCTGGAACGAAGCTCTGTCAGTTCAAGGCTCAGGGATCCGATACGGATATAGGAAGCAAGCTCCTGTGCTCTCTCAACACTTTCCATACCACTGATCTGTGCCTTACCGCCTGTGATGGCTTCATTTACTCTTGGAGCGCTTAATACGCCGTTGTCATAGATAATCGCGATCTGTTTTCCAACATTGTTCTGAGTTGCCTCTGCGAATTTTGTTTTTCCCTCGTCTGTAAGAGTCAGATCTACCACGTACTCTCTGCTGCTGGAATTCTGCTGCTGGATTGCACCGCCTGTAGCATCTGCCACATCTGTACCTTCCAAAACCACAGAGCCGGCTGCACGGATCTCGTCAAGACTTCTTGCCAGAGAGTATCCGGTCTCGCTGCTGGAATCTGCCTGGAAATTTGCGTTTCCATCCTCATCCTGCTGTGTGATAAAGCACAGGGAACCTGGCTGGCCAAGTTCTTCCAGAATAGCATTTGCATCTGTTACACCAGGAATCTCTACATTGATACGGTCAGAGCCTTCCTGATATACCTGAGCTTCTGTACTGTACTGCTCAACACGTTTCTGCAGCTTGTACACAGTATCGCTCATGTCTTCACTGCTTGGGTTACTGTCCTTTGCCTGATATGTAATGCTGACACCACCAGCCAGATCAAGTCCGGTCTTGATATTCTTCATGGCACCGGTTCCTGTAGGACCAATACCTACAGCAGCCGTATAGCAAAAGAATACGGTAACGATGGCAGTCAGGATCAGGACTAAGATACCTCTTGATTTTTTCATTGTTCTGTCCCTTCTTTTTTGTTTTTCGCAAAAGCAGGGACTGACAGAAATCTTCGCAGCTGGCGAAGTGCTATCAGTCTTCTGCCAGTGCAGCTTTTATCATGATGGCGCACTCCACACGCTTCCTCTGGAGCTCGCATCCGATTTCATAATTGCTTCTGATATCCTTATGGGCATGATATCCGTTTGCTGCGCATCCACCACTGCAGTAGAATCTTGCAAAACAATCCTTGCAGGCTGGCTTGGTGTAAACATTGCAGCATCCGAAATCCTTCTGGATGTCAGGTCTCGTAATCCCTTCATCCACATTTCCCATCAGATATTCTTCTTCCCCAACAAACTGGTGGCATGGGTAGAAATCCCCCCATGGAGTTACGGCAAGATATTCTGTGCCGCTTCCACATCCTGAAAGCCTCTTGTATACACAAGGGCCACCGGTAAGGTCGATCATGAAATGGAAGAAATTAAAACCTTTGCCTTCTTTCTCGCGTTTTATCATCTCTTTCGCAAGAAGGTCGTATTCTTCCATGATCTTCGGCAGGTCTTCCTCCCGAAGTGCGTACTCCTCAGATGGATCTGCCACTACAGGCTCTACAGAAATCTGCTTGAATCCAAGGTCTGCAAGATGAAGAACATCCTGGGAGAAATCAAGATTATGATGAGTGAAGGTTCCTCTTACATAATACTTGTCCTGGTTACGGGACTCTGCAAATTTCTGAAACTTCGGAAGGATCAGATCATAGCTTCCTGCCCCTTTGCGGAATGGGCGCATAAAATCGTGAACTTCCTTACGGCCATCAATACTGAGGACCACATTTCCCATCTCTTTGTTGCAGAATTCCATTACCTCATCGTTCAGCAGAACACCGTTGGTAGTAAGGGTAAAACGGAATTTTTTATTGTGGATTTTCTCCTGCTCACGGCCGTATGCTACCAGGTCCTTAACAACCTGCCAGTTCATAAGCGGCTCGCCGCCAAAGAAATCCACCTCCAGATTGTGTCTGGAGCCTGAATTAGCGATCAGGAAATCCAGTGCCTTCTTCCCTACCTCAAAAGACATGAGAGCTCGTCTTCCGTGGTACTCTCCTTCTTCTGCAAAGCAGTAGCGACAGGCAAGGTTACAATCGTGGGCGATGTGCAGACAGAGCGCTTTTACCACTGTCTGACGGTTCTTGGTAAATGTATCAATAGCATTCTCATATACATCTCTGGTGAAAAGCATGCCATCGGCTTTCAGCTTCTCACACTCTGCCACTGATGTCTTAATATCTTCTTCTGAAAACTGATCTCCCAGTTTTCCTACAATGGCAGCTGTGTCCAGACCTTCTTCCATATAAGGAAGTACTTCGTAGGTCACTTCATCCACAACATGGATACATCCGCTGTTGATGTCCAGCACGATGTTGTAGCCATTGTTCTGATAACGGTGAATCAGACTCATGTTAGTATATCCTTTCATTCTTTCCTATTGCATGAATAAGCAGCGGCTTTTACACCGCTGCTTACATACGTTTCCAGTTGCCCGACTTATTTGTTCTCGCAGCTCTGGTTTCCTACTGTACAGGATGTCTTGCATGCGGACTGACATGATGTCTGGCACTCGCCGCAGCCGCCTTTCTTTACAGTGTTCTGCAGGTTCTTTGTATTTAATGTTTTGATATGCTGCATAGTATTAGCCTCCTTATGTATATAATCTTTGCCTAGTATATCATATTTTTTTTATTTTTAAAGCATTTTTTATTGGACAGAGTGCGAATCTTTTCAAAAAATGCGGGAATGATTTCTCAAACACGCTCTAAGACAACATCCCACCAAGAGCACCACCACCCAGACACATAAAAAAAGTAGTTACTGCATGTACCAGACTCATTTCCCATTTTCCCTGCACTACAAAAGATACTGTAATCAAAAGCAAATAGTAAAAAGCCCCTACCAGAATTCCCCATAAATACTTATCTTTGCGCAGAATTTTTCCTGACATGAAGCCTCCTGAAAAACAGGACAAAATATACACAGCTACAATTCCTGCTGACACAGGCTTTTCTCCCAGGTCAAACTGGAATAAAAGGAATGCCAGAAGCAAAAGAAACGCTCCGGTAACTGCATAGGAAAAAAGTAAAGATTTTAAAATGACTTTTACTTTCATAAAAACAGCCCTCCCATATGTAATATATGGAAGGGCTGGCTTCGTTATTCATAGATTATGAATGTCCGTTTTAATTATCCTGTCTGCTTTATCTTTTCTTTTTGCGGACAATAATCACAATAATGATCACAGCGGCTGCAGCGATCACAAGGATCACAAAGGGAAGGATCATGGTGTTGTCACCAGTTTTTACTGCATTTGAGGTCTGACTCTGACCGTTATTTCCGTTTGAGGTAGCAGCCGTATTTCCTGCAGTGTTGCCTGTAGTGTTTCCTGCAGTCTGTCCCGCATTTGTACTGGAACCTGTTCCATTTGAAGAACTGCCATCTGTTGTGCCAGAATTTATAGTTCCATCAGATGCCACACCTGGTGTATTGCTGGTTCCGGAATTGTCACTGCCGTCAGAGCTTCCGGTACCAGATGAAGAACCACCATTTCCGGTTCCTGAAGTCCCATTGGAAGAGCCATTTGTATTTCCATTGCTGATTCCATTTGAATCACCTGTATTTCCACCAGTTTCATTTCCGCTATTGCTATCCGTTTTACCCGTTCCGGATCCATTTGTTCCATTCGTACCAGCTCCGGTCACAGATGGAGACGGGGTAGGTGTTCCACTGATCGTCACAGTAGGTGTAGGAGTTGGTGTACTTCCATCGCCATACGCTCCATTTGCAATGTCCTCTCCTACGATTGGACGAAAACCTGCAATTCCAAACGGGCTGAAAGAATGTGTGCTGAATACCATGGTGCTTCCGTTTACACTGGGAATAATGGTCTCTGTCGCACCATTATCAAGAAGATGCTCAATCGAATATTTATATCCTTCTTTGACAGGAATCGTTACGCTTACATACTGTCCATCCGGAATTTCATACTCTGTATTATTCTTCAGATCCCATAATTTAAATTCATAGGATTGGAAGATCGTAGCATTATCTTCATTTTTAAATTCGTAATTTTCACCACTTGTCACCTGGAACTGGACATACCAGGGAAGATCTATGCCTGATACAGAAATTCCCTCACAACTATGATTCTGAGCAGCCCTTGCAGCCTGCTCTTCTTCTGTGAGATCGTCCTCAGCAGTTGCCGGTCTTGTATCCGCTGTGGTAAAGTCAAGAGGATTATCAAATATATTTTTCTGGTCATCCTCTGTAGGGTCTGTTGTGTCTTTTACATCCGTGGTGTCTGTTGTATCTGTGGTATCTTTTTTCTCTTCTGTGTTCTCATTTTTTCCAGAATCCCCTGTACCATCAAGAATGGTAGCACCAGGCATCACCTCACCAAAAGTTTCGTTCAGTTTTCCAGTATCTTCTAAAGAATCTGCGGTCTGCACATTGTCAGATGCTGCATCCTCACCATTATCAGAATTTGTACTCTCTATGCTATCTGCGGCTGTATCTGAACCTGTATCAGCTTTTGACTCTTCTGCAGCTGTATCTAAATTTGTATCAGCTTTTGACTCTTCTGGGGCTTCTTCCTGAATATCTTCAGAATCTACAGTTTCTTCCATTGCAGGAGCCGTTGCTTCTGTTTTTTCTGCCGGGGTTGTAATTCCAGCCGCTTCGGTGTTCTCTTCAGATTTTACTTCATTGGAAGCAGGAGTGCTCTCGATGGTTTCTTCTTTCTTATCTGATTCACTGTTCTGCTTGTTTCCCGCATTCTCAGTCTGATCTTCTGTCTTCCCTGAAGCTTCTGAATCATTCTGCTGATTCTCACCTGTAACTGCTGCGTCATCTGATTTTATATCTGTATCTTTATTGTCAGAAGTTGTGTCGTCCGGGACAGATGCTTCACTGCTCTCGTCACCTGTTTCCACATCTGCAGCAGTATCAGAAGGCTGATCTTCAGAACACTCTTCTATGCTGCTGACAACAACTGTGATCTTACCTTTCACAACTTTTTTCTCAGAATCCCATCCGGAAATATAAGAAAGATCCACGTCTGCTGCTGGTTTAAATACTACTTCGCAGGTCTGCACTCTTTTATCCGGTATATATGAATCATCTGCCCAGGAAAGCGTTCCATAATCACTCTTGGGCAATGCCACTTCCGAAAGAGCAACTGGCTGATCGATTGTGATATTATCCGGAATCAGACTGGATTTCTCAAGTCTGGTCTCTGTATTCTGCCCCCATGCAGCTACTGGATAAACCTGTCCAGTCATAAGTACTGCTGTCATCGCAGCTGCCGCAAGTAATGATACGCTTTTTCTGTACATAACGTTTTTCTTCTTTTTCATCCTGGCACCTCTGTCGTAATATGTATATTAAATGTAACTGCCCACATCCCTAGAGCCTGTTTGAAAAATCATTCCCGCAATCTGCACGCCCCACTTTGCGGGAGATTTCACCCGAATTCGGTTGCCGTAGCCCGCTACGGCGCCTCATCCGAGCGAAATCTCCCAC
>NZ_QUIO01000078.1:0-6389 GCF_003480145.1 Ruminococcus sp. AM42-11
AATTCTACCTTTCTGATAATCGTTACCTCCATCTGTTGATGGAAGCATTATACTACATTGGGACATTTTCCTTTATGGTATATTAGGACATTATCATAAATGGTTCATAATTTTTCAAATTTTTTTGAAAATTAGTGTTGACATTTGACTGAATGTGTTGTATTATAATCAAGCAGTCGCGAGAGAGCGATTGAAACATAAGAAATGCAGGAGTGGCGGAATTGGCAGACGCGCAGGCTTCAGGTGCCTGTGGTCGCAAGATCGTGTGGGTTCAAGTCCCATCTCCTGCATTATTTTTTTCTTTTGTTACGAATACCAGAGTTGCGTATAAGGTTGGCTGTGAGGCACAGGATGTCTCTTTTATTCAGACTCGGATCCAGTAGCTTTTTTCTGTTGTGCAATTTTTTTCAGCACAACAGAATTTTTTTTTGCTCATATTTTGTTGAAAAAAGCATTTTGCTATGATACAATCTTGAAGATTTAGGATAAAATAAGAAAGAAAATGATATAAGAAAGGGAGATTGTATGAAAGCATTTCTGATATTAGAAGATGGCCATGTATTTACAGGAACCAGCATTGGTTCTGCAAGGGAAGTCATCAGCGAGATTGTTTTTAATACTTCCATGACCGGTTATCTGGAAGTAATGACAGACCCGTCTTACGCAGGACAGGCGGTATGCATGACCTATCCATTAATAGGAAATTACGGAATCTGTTATGATGACCAGGAATCCACCAGACCGTGGATCGACGCATTTATCGTACGTGAATTATCCCGTGTTCCAAGCAATTTCAGAAGCGTTGACACCATTCAGCATTTCTTGACCAAGCATGATATTCCTGGAATCGCAGGAATCGACACCAGAGCTCTTACCAAGATCCTCCGTGAGAAAGGTACCATGAACGGTATGATCACAGTGGATGAAAATTATGACTTAAACGCAATTCTCCCCAAGTTAAAAGCATATACAACTGGTAAAGTAGTGGAAAAAGTAACCTGCCGTGAGAAAGAAATCCTTCCTGGAAATGGTCCGAAGGTAGCCCTCATGGATTTTGGTGCGAAACGTAATATTGCCCGTTCCCTGAATAAGCGCGGATGTCAGGTAACTATTTACCCGGCTCTTACACCGGCCGAGGAGATCCTTGGAGATCATCCGGACGGAATCATGCTCAGCAATGGCCCTGGAGACCCGAAAGAATGCACTTCTATTATTAAAGAAGTAAAGAAACTTTACGATTCCGATGTTCCGATTTTTGCAATCTGTCTTGGACATCAGCTGATGGCACTTGCAACAGGCGGGGATACCTATAAGATGAAATATGGTCACCGCGGTGGAAACCATCCGGTAAAAGACCTTACAACAGGCAGAGTTTACATCTCTTCCCAGAATCATGGCTACGTAGTAGATGCCAAGGACCTTGAGGAGAAAAACATTGCTCATCCTGCATTTGTGAACGTAAATGACGGAACAAACGAAGGAATGGCATACGTTGGAAAGAATATTTTCACTGTACAGTTCCATCCGGAGGCATGCCCGGGACCGCAGGATTCCAGTTACCTGTTTGACAGATTTATGGATATGATGGGAGGAAATAAATAATGCCAAGAAATAAAGACATTAAAAAAGTACTTGTTATTGGTTCAGGTCCGATCATCATCGGCCAGGCAGCAGAGTTTGACTACGCAGGAACACAGGCCTGCCGTTCCCTGAAAGAAGAAGGTCTGGAGGTTGTTCTTCTGAACTCCAATCCGGCTACAATCATGACAGATAAAGATATTGCAGACCGTGTTTACATTGAGCCTCTTACCGTAGAAGTGGTAGAGCAGCTGATCCTGAAAGAGAAGCCAGACAGCGTTCTTCCTACCCTGGGCGGTCAGGCAGGTCTGAACCTTGCCATGGAGCTGGATGAGAAAGGCTTCCTGAAAGAACATAATGTAAGACTGATCGGTACTACAGCCCAGACCATTAAGAAAGCTGAAGATCGTCAGGAATTTAAGGATACCATGGAGAAAATCGGCGAGCCAGTTGCAGCTTCCAAGGTTGTTACCACGGTGGAGGATGGTCTTGCATTTACCAATACCATTGGCTATCCGGTTGTTCTTCGTCCTGCTTACACCCTTGGCGGAAGCGGCGGCGGAATTGCCCACAATGAATACGAGCTTCGTGAGATCCTGGAGAATGGTCTTCGTCTTTCCCGTGTTGGAGAGGTTCTGGTAGAGCGCTGTATCGCAGGCTGGAAAGAAATCGAGTATGAGGTAATGCGTGACAGTGCAGGAAACTGCATCACTGTCTGCAACATGGAGAACATTGACCCGGTTGGTGTCCACACAGGAGACTCCATCGTAGTTGCTCCGTCCCAGACTCTTGGAGACAAAGAGTACCAGATGCTCCGTACCTCTGCCCTGAACATTATCACAGAGCTTGGAATTACAGGCGGATGTAACGTTCAGTACGCACTGAAACCAGACAGCTTCGAATACTGTGTTATCGAGGTTAACCCTCGTGTAAGCCGTTCCTCTGCACTTGCAAGTAAGGCAACTGGTTACCCGATCGCAAAGGTTGCAGCGAAGATCGCACTTGGATATACACTGGATGAGATCCCAAATGCCATCACTGGAAAAACATACGCAAGTTTCGAGCCGATGCTTGACTACTGTGTTGTTAAGATCCCGAGACTTCCATTTGATAAATTTATCACAGCTAAGAGAACCCTTACCACTCAGATGAAAGCTACCGGTGAGGTTATGAGTATCTGCCATAACTTTGAGGGTGCTCTTATGAAAGCAATCCGTTCCTTGGAGCAGCATGTTGACAGTCTGATGTCTTACGATTTTACACAGCTTACAGATGAGGAACTGCTGGATGAGCTGGCAATCGTGGACGACCGCAGAATCTGGAAGATTGCAGAAGCAATCCGCCGTGGTATGCCGCAGTCCATGCTTCATGACATTACCCAGATCGACATCTGGTTCATTGACAAGCTGGCAATCCTGGTTGGAATGGAAAATGCCCTGAAGAACAGAAAGCTTACCAAAGAGCTTCTTCTGGAAGCAAAACGCATGGAATTCCCGGACTACATCATTGCCTGTCTTACAGGCAAAACAGAAGAAGAGATCAAAGATCTTCGTGCAGATTACGGTATCAAGGCTGCTTATAAGATGGTAGATACCTGTGCAGCAGAGTTTGCAGCTGCAACTCCATATTACTATTCTGTATATGGTGATGAAGGCACTGAGAATGAGGCAATTGCCACACCGGATAAGAAAAAGATCCTGGTACTTGGCTCCGGCCCGATCCGTATTGGACAGGGTATTGAGTTTGACTTCTGCTCTGTACACTGTACCTGGGCTTTTGCAAAAGAAGGATATGAAACTATCATTATTAACAACAACCCAGAGACAGTTAGTACAGACTTTGATATTGCAGATAAACTGTATTTCGAGCCTCTTACACCGGAAGATGTTGAGAATATTGTAAATATTGAGAAACCGGACGGAGCTGTTGTACAGTTCGGTGGACAGACCGCCATCAAGCTGACAGAAGCTCTTACCAAGATGGGCGTAAAGATCCTTGGAACATCTGCTGAGAATGTAGACGCTGCTGAGGACCGTGAGCTGTTCGATGAAATCCTGGAGAAATGTCAGATTCCGAGACCGAAGGGACACACTGTATTTACCGCAGAAGAGGCGAAGAAAGCAGCAAATGAGCTGGGCTATCCGGTTCTGGTTCGTCCTTCCTACGTACTTGGCGGACAGGGCATGAGAATTGCTGTAAGCGATGAGGATGTGGAAGAGTACATTGGTGTGATCAACCAGATTGCACAGGAGCATCCGATTCTTGTTGACAAGTACCTGATGGGAAAAGAAATCGAGGTTGATGCCGTTTGCGATGGCGAGGACATTCTGATTCCTGGTATTATGGAGCACATCGAGCGTGCCGGAATCCACTCTGGTGACAGTATTTCCGTATATCCGGCAAGAACCATCAGCGAGAAAGCCAAAGAGACTATTGCAGAGTACACCAGACGTCTTGCAAGAGCACTTCATGTAGTGGGTATGATCAATATCCAGTTCATCGTTCTTGGGGATGATGTATATGTAATCGAGGTTAATCCACGTTCCAGCCGTACCGTACCTTACATCAGCAAAGTTACCGGAATCCCGATTGTACCGCTGGCAACCAAGGTAATCCTTGGATACAAACTGAAAGATATGGGCTATGAGCCTGGTCTTCAGCCAGAGGCAAAACACATTGCCATCAAGATGCCGGTATTCTCCTTCGAGAAGATCCGCGGCGCTGATATCAGCCTTGGACCGGAGATGAAATCTACCGGTGAGTGCCTTGGTATTGCAGAGACCTTCAATGAGGCTCTTTACAAAGCATTCCTTGGAGCTGGAATTCGTCTGCCGAAGTATAAGAACATGATCATGACTGTAAGACCGGAAGAGCAGGAGGACGCTGTACCGATCGCTAAGAGATTTGAGGCACTTGGATACCGCATCTATGCCACAAGAGGAACTGCCAATACTCTGAAAGAGCATGGTGTTAAGGTGATCCGTACCAACAAGCTGGAGCAGCCGGCACCGAACCTTATGGACTTGATTCTTGGTCATAAGATTGATGTGGTTATTGATATCCCATCTCAGGGTGTTGAGCATCAGAAGGATGGTTTCGTGATCAGACGTAATGCAATCGAGACAGGGGTAAATGTTCTCACCAGCCTTGATACTGCAGAAGCGCTTGTGACCAGTCTTGAAAATACAGATGCCAATTGCTTAAGCCTGATTGATATTGCAACTATTGCAAGACGCTAAAGGAAGGGTGTGCAGTCTGGGATTTTTGCGTTACTGTTTACTGGTAACATTCCGCGAGGTGTTTTTTGTGAACAAAGTTCACAGAAAACCCGAGAGTTGCGGCGCGAAATCATGCAAAGCATGATTTCTGTGCATCGCGAAGCGTGTTACTGTGAACGGAGTGAACAGTAACATTTTTGCAGTAAAAATTGTAGAAAAAAACAAAATACAAGTTTACGAAAAATACTTTCTGTAATATACTAAAGAGGACGGAGAAGTTTAAGTCTCCGTCCTCATTTTGTTAAAGTGGGTGCACATGGAGAGTGCATTCATAAGAAAGGGGTAGAAATGGATATTATCGAACTTTTAAAGGTAATTTTCCTTGGCATTGTGGAGGGAATTACAGAATGGCTTCCCATCAGCAGTACCGGTCATATGATCCTGGTAGATGAATTTCTTCATCTGGATGTTTCCAAAGAATTTATGGATGTATTTCTGGTAGTGATCCAGCTTGGAGCCATCCTTGCAGTTGTTGTTTTGTATTGGAATAAGCTGTGGCCTTTTTACATAAAGAAGCTTCCAAGAAGAACCCAGATGGCTATTGCGAAGAAGCCCAAATGGGCACAGGTGATCCTGAATTTTGTGGAGCGCTTCTGCGATAAAGAGAAATGGGTGCTGTGGTTTAAGATTGTGGTAGCATGTCTGCCGACCATTGTGATCGCACTTCCGTTTGATGATTTCATTGAAGAACATTTTAATAACTATGTGGTTGTTGCCATTGCACTGATCGTCTACGGTGTTCTGTTTATTATTGTGGAAAACTATAATAAAAGCAGAGAGCCGCAGTGCACAAGTCTGGAAGATTTATCTTTCAAGACGGCGTTTCTCATCGGCTGTTTTCAGGTGCTTTCCGTTATTCCTGGTACATCCAGATCTGGTTCTACCATCATTGGAGGAATCCTGGTTGGTACTTCCCGTACCGTTGCAGCTGAGTTCACCTTTTTCCTTGGAATCCCGGTTATGTTCGGAGCCAGCCTTCTGAAGATTGTGAAATTCGGTTTTGGATTTACCGGTACAGAGGTGCTGATCCTGGTGATCGGTATGGTGGTAGCGTTTGTAGTTTCTATCCTGGCAATCAAGTTCCTGATGGGCTATATCAAGAAACATGATTTCAAGGCATTTGGATGGTACAGAATCGTACTTGGTGCGCTGGTTCTGGTTTACTTTATTGGTAAGATTTTACTGGCATAAATTACATATAAGAAATTTCGGCGTCAGCCTGCAGGGGAAAATCTGCAGGCTGGCGTTTTTGCTATTTAGTGTGTTGGTCGTTATTCCGGACGCGATTTCACAATGTATATTCACCGCCGCGCGTCGCAACGTTCCGGCAAGCTAATGACTAACTACGACTAAGACGCTCAGGAAAGCCTTCGCGCCTAAGTCTCCGTAAGTCATGGATCTCGCCTCCACTAAAACCGCTCCTGAAATGCGCGGCTTGCGAATATACATTGCAAAATCGCTGGTTACTGGAAAGGGAAGAAAGAAACAGTAACGACAACAACGCGGGTGGGGTGAAGTAGTTGGTATCCCGCA
>NZ_QUIO01000079.1:0-5889 GCF_003480145.1 Ruminococcus sp. AM42-11
GACTGTATTCGTCTTAATGCGTCCAATTTTATAAAGTTTCATCCATTCATCAAACCATTCCGAAACTTTATATTTTTTTGCTTTATCGCTGTAACCCATAATATATTTTGCTTTTTCCTGATCACGCCGCTTTTTCAGTCTGGCCAAATTAGTATCATATAAATAAAGTGCTTTCGGGGAGCCTGGTATATAATACTTGGCCTGATAGCGCCCATCTTTTCGCTGCGTAAGTCCGCGTCCTAATTCCTTGCCTTTTAAAGATTTACCCATATTGCGTTCATCCTTTCCAGGCCAGATTTTAAGTACATCAGCATATTAACACGTTCAAAAAAATATTCAAGTCTCCTGTTCCTCCAGCCACTGCTCAAATTTTTTTCTATGTACAAGCGTTCTTCGGCCGATTCGGACACAAAATTCATTTTCAGCCATTATAGTACGAACTGTTTTTTCAGATAATCCAGTTAACTCACAAGTCTCTTTTACTGAAAGAAGAAGTTTCTCATTTCCCTCCCGTTCCTTTTTTTCAATTCTCTTTCCTTTCAATATTACAAATTCATCTACAATGTACCGTTATTTTTCTCTTAATGCCAAAAACTTTTCAAGTGCTTCCTGCCTTGTTATCCCTTCCCGTTTGGATTTCGTCGCAACTGAATCCTGTGCAATGCCATATGCCATACAACATGCATTAAAGCTCCTAAATGTTTCATTACGGAATATGAATTGCTTTTGCAATTTTCTTTGATAAACATATACGATAGCTTCTTCAAGAGAACAGTTTGTTTCTTTTACACGCCTAAGAACCAATTTTTTCGTAATTCCTAAATCGCTATAACAGCTGTTCAGCGACTTATATTCTTTTCCCATTACAACGACCTTTTTTGCCTGTATCCAAGCATTTTTCTGAAAAGACGGGGTTTGATTTTGGGGTTTCATTTTTTGTTCGGCTTTTCGTTTTTTTCGTTCTTTCTTTTCCAGATAAAATTCCACCGCCTCAGTTACAGGAATCTGTTCCTGTATTATTTTTTTACAAACCCATTTATATGAAATACCTTGCTCTTTGCAACATATTTGAAGATCATCGTAAATCTGGTCACCTATTTTTATGGTTACATTTTGGGATATTTTCTTTTTTACTATATAATAATCGGCTGCTTCCGTTATAGAACAATTTTGGCGCTCGGCATAACCATAGACATCTCTATACCTAATCTGTAATGCTGTACACAGATCTTCCAAATTTTCAAAGCAGTCCCCATTTTCTAAATAAATTGGAGCTTTTGCTTGTAAAAGTAATTTTTCCTGTTTTCTTTTAAAATACTGTAACGCTTCCTGAGGTGTGCTATTGGTATTAATGATTCGATTATAAACAAGTCTGTAAGAAAGAGAAAGTAGTTTGCAGCATTCACGAAGGCTGACATATTTCACTCCTTCAAACTCTATAACACCTGTTCCAATTTTTTTATTGAGTTCTATATAGAACTTAATAGCCTCTTCATTAGAGCAATTATGCTTTCTTACATAGTTGTATACATCCGATCTTTTGATGCCATACTGTCTGCATTGTTCCGTTATCGGTGCGATTGATAAATATCTATCGTATTCTTGTTTCCTTTTTACTGGATGCTGAAGTAAATAGAAGTCAAGAGCTTCTTGCAAAGAAATATCCTGAGATAGACTTTTTAACCGGACTTGTTCTGCTTTCAGATTGTATTCTTTACAGCATAGTATGAAAGAAGGATATTCTTTGTTTCGGTAAGTAAATGGGGAAGGATTGAAATTTTTTCTATTTTCTGCTTGCTTGATACAGTAATTTAGTGCGACTGTTTTCGATCTTCCAGTCTCCTTCATACATTTTTTTACTGTACAGGCGGGTATTCCCATTTCTTCACAGCAGTTTTGAAATGATGGATACCATTTTCCTTTATATTGAAATTTCAATTTTTCGGCATGTTTGATCATTATTTCAAGTGATTCTTGAATCGTATAATCATATGTATAAATATAATTAAGCACACTATATTTATTCACTCCGTAAAAAGCACAACATTTATCAAGAGAAAGCCATTTTCGATTTCGAAAAACAAATGTTTTCTTTTCTTTAAGTGACAGGTAATGAGCAATAGCCTCTTCGAATGAACAATTCTTTTCACGTTTATATGTTAATACAGTACTGTAATTGATTCCCAGTTCCTCACAACATTTCTTCTTTCCAGAATATGTTACCCCTTCATATTCATAATAAAATTGTTCGTAATAATTCGTTTTTCGTCTGGGTTTATGCATAACTACTACATCCTTTCCAAAACAGGAATTTGACACAAAGCAGGAATCTGATTCCCCCTTTCCTGGTAATATATTATGACATTTGACAGAAAACAAAAAGCACCTGAAAATCATTTCTTCCATGATTTCCAGGTGCAAAGATATACACACTCTATGGTTATTTATCAAATACATTCCAATCCAAACTGGAATAAGAGTTTATGCAGTGTCTGCTGCCAAATGCCATTTTTATGATACCATCCATAAAAATTTGTGTCAATTTCATTCCTGTCTTTAATAAGTTCCATTTTTGTTGTTTCTTTGCAGCTTAGGCAGCAGCTTCCATTAGGTCTTCCTCTAAGAGATCCGCAAGCAGTTTCCCCCGATACCCAAAACCATTCACTTTTACCTTATTCTTGCGCAGTTCCTCAATTTCTTTTTTCCTGAGATCCCGGCTCTTGAATGCCAGAATCTTGTCCTCCTTGTTTAGCTTCTTGGTAAGCTGTTTCTGCCAGCGTAAAAGAAATACTTTCGCCTGCTCAATGTCCGCATTCTGGCGGTCATAATAAGTTCTCTTTTGCCTTACTGTACCATTCGGCTCCACTTCCAGTGTATAATAGGGCTTTTCAGGAGCATCTATTTTCCGCAAAAACAAAAGATAGGATTCCCTTTTTGCAATCCGTTCATAATAGGTATCTTTTCCTATGATGCAGTGTTTCAGTTCACTTCCTTCTTCCAGAATGTCTTCCACTCTTTGTGGGGCTATGATCTGAAAATTCCTGTACTTGTATTCATATTTTTTCAAGCTTTGACAGATGGAATCAATATCCGGGAACTTCTGTACGATTTCACAGGCTTTTAACGCCAAACCTTTGTCCTTAATCATCTGGACAACCTCATTATGGCGCTTTTCCAGCTTATTTACGCGGAATACAATGGCATCATTCACATCCATTCCAAGTCTTAATGCCATTCCCAGATAGTCTTTCCATGTATCAACAAGCTCTTTGGGAGGTTTCCTGCTATTTGCAGACTGCTTTTTCAGATAATTTTTGATCTGTTCCGGCCGCATCCTGTCCAGAATAAAGGTTACCTGTTCCGGACTGATTTCTGCTTGTGCCAGCCAGGTAATGACATCATCTTTTATTACCTGTTCATGCTTTTTTTCGTAGCGCAGCCATTGCAAGATAAGTGGTCACCATTATTCTTTCTCAGTCTGTCCAAACGGAATTTATCAATTCCAAAGGCATGTCCCAATGAATCCGATTTCTTATAATCAATTGTAATTTTCTTTTCCATAAACTGTTTTACAACGCTTCCCAGTCCTGCTTTTACAAGCTGTTCCAGATAAGGAGACCGACTTAACACGTAAAAATATGAGACTGACTTTGCAGTTTCCTTTTTTCCCAGGTATTCATAAAACCCACTTCTTTTAAATATTTTATTCTTCATTCCATGAAGTGATTTTTTGTAAATTCTTCCCTCGTAACATGGTGCTTTCTCTTTCCAGCCCCCAAAATATGGACTATATTTTTCCAGTACACCACAGATCCACCTGTGTTCATCGGTTCCCTGGTAATACCACATATAATATTCCGTTCCAGCAGGCGTATGTTCGTCATAGACAAATCTTCTTTGTTCCCAGCAATGGTACACTGGTTTTTTATAAGCAAGCATATCATACTGTGCAGATGCTATAAATTCGCGGATAACCAGTCCCTCCCCACATGTCTGTAAAAGATAGGAAGTTTCCTGTTCGGTCATTACCCTGCGCTGTCGGCCAATTGCCTTATAACGGATCTGGTGTCGGCAGTTCGGACAGGTACCTTTTTGATTGTGCTTTGGTTTCTTAATGGGAATCTCTTTTTCACACCAGGTACAGTATCCTGTAGTCTCTTTCTTTCTGGAATACTGGTAAAAGATAAAGTTTTGTGTGATACCGACTTTTCTTACCCACCTGTTCCAGTCTTTTGGCGTTTTCCGTACTTGTTTCATAACCCGATCCCAGGCATCTGTTCGTTTCCGGTGTTTTTCCAGACACTTTTTCCCCCGTAAATGCTCCTGGTATTCCAGGATTCCAAGATATACATTCTCGTCCTTATATTTGTTGCCGATTGCTTTCCAGATTCTCTCCTGGCAGTCGAACGCACACCATGTATGCTTCCAGTTCACTCCTTTTGGAAAATCCAGCTTATCCAGCATTCTATCCGTCCACTTTTTCAGCCGGTAATCGTAACTGGTAAAACACTCTTTTTTCGGATTGATAAATAACGTGTAAGAAGGACGTCTTCCACCAGATGCAAGAATCTCAGCAAAGAAAATCCCTACTTTCAAAATATTATCTTCCAGTTCCGTACGTACATATAAACCGGTTGGATATTCCATTTTTTCATAGGGAACATTTGTAATTATCGGAATATCCTTACCAGCCAGTTCCAGCATTTCATCCGTTGCTTCTAACCGTTTCAGTTTCCAAAGCTTTTGTTTTTCCATAGGATTCGTTCCTTCCTTTTTGGTATTCAAACAGAGAAAGCTGCTGATTCTCTTTCATAACTTTTAGGGTTTTGCTCTTCCATTCCAGCTGCATAATCTACTCCTTTGTCATTCTTTTCCAAACAAACCGTTTTCTGCATGAGATTATATTTTTCTTCCTACATTTTGACTCCTTTAACGACAGATACGGCAGGTTGCCCTGCCGTATCAGATCATTCTATAACTATTCTTCCGGATTTATAGGAAAATGCACATCAATAATTGCCGTTTTGGGATTATACTGTGCAATTTTTTCCTCATTTCTATTATAAAAGTATAGCTTATCTGTCAGAAAATCTTGTTCTGAAGTAGCTTCTTTTATTGAATCATGCATAACTTTGATGAGATCTTCCGGATATACATTTTGGGCCGCATGTATCATCGCTTCATGAATGCTTGTAAATACAATATAAAAGCTGTCATTCAAAAGATCTGCTAGTCTTTGTGCAACACCTGGCAAAAAGACAGCCACAGCACCATTTGTCCGAAGGGCTGTCGAAAGACATAATCCTGCAAAATTCTCTCTATCCAAAAAATAAAGCTTTTCATCATTCATGAAATCATCTCCAGAGTAAAGGGGGGTTACAAGAAGTTCTTCCCATCTATAAATCCGAGGAGGGGTCATTAAAGATGTATTTTCCACTGCATTTTTCCAAACCTCTTCTTCTGTAAGCTTCCATTCTTTCAGGATATCTTTTCGGATCTTCATACTGGAAATACATCCATCCTGTCTTCCAAGTCTAAGATACTCTCCATAAATCTCCCGCAGCATGGAAGAAAACTGTAGATAAAGATCCATTCTGGGCGGAACAACAACCAGATCCGGACAGGCACTTTTAGCTTGCCACAAAGCCTGTCCTGTCTTTACCCCCTTTTGCTTGGCAATATAATTTGCTGTGAGAACAATCCCATGCCTGGCTTCAGGATCTCCCCCAACAGCCAGGGGCTTTCCTGCATGTTCGGGATGATAAAGCATTTCCACACTAGCATAGTCGGGTAAGAGAAGAGCATTACTGTCCTTCCCTCCCCTAAGAACCGTACGTGATAGTTTCCCATCATACGGCTCAAGCCTTATAAAGCCTATTGCTGCCACAA